>CACXFC010000169.1 GCA_902766835.1 uncultured Coriobacteriaceae bacterium
GCGGGTGAGCCAGCCCATGAAGCCAACCATGACTAGCACCACGCAGGTGAGCGGGATGGAGTACCACAGCATGATGCCCACCACCGACACCATGGCGATGACCATGGTGAGCAGGTTGGGAAGGGCCACGCCCACAAGCTGGCGCAGGGCGTCGACGTCGTTGGTGTAGTAGCTCATGATGTCGCCGCGCTTGTTCTGGTCGAAGAAGCGGATGGGCAGCTTCTCCATGTGCTCGAACATCTTGTTGCGGATCTTCATCAGCGTGCCCTGCACCACGAAGGCGGAGAGCTGCGTCTGGGCGATCTGGCAGGCAAGGACGATGACGTAGACGCCGATGAGGGTGAGCACGATATGGGCCACCTCGGGCTGCGCGGCCGACCAGTCGCCGGACTTCCAGGTGCGTGTGACCACCTCGATGGTGCGCTGCAGGAAGACCGAAGGCAGCGTGGAGAGGGCGGAGGAGAGCACGATGCACGCGATCATGATGGCAAACTGCGCCGGATAGAACGAGAAGACGAGTTTGATGGTGCCGCGGAACACCTGCATGGGGTTGGAGGCGCGGCGGCCGCGGCTGCCCTTGCCAGGCACGCCCTTGTCGGCGGGCTCGTCCTTGTGGCCGGGGGCAGGTGCGTCCTTGAGGCGAGCGGGGTCGTTGAGGATGCTGCGCTCGGCAGCGCTGGTGTTGGTCTTAGGCATCTGCCTCACCTCCCTCCAAAGCTTGGTCATCTGTGGCGGCTTCCATGGCAAGAGCGTTCTCGTCGTGGCTTGCCTTGTTCTGCGTGAGGTAGACCTCGCGATAGATCTCGCTGGTCTTCAGCAGCTCGTCGTGGGTGCCCACGGCAGAGATGCCGCCGTCGTCGAGGACCACGATGCGGTCGGCGTCCTCGACCGAGCCGGTGCGCTGGGCGATGATGATCTTGGTGGTCTCGGGGATGAAGCTCCTGAAGCCCTCGCGGATGAGGCGGTCGGTCTTGGTGTCGACGGCGCTGGTGGAGTCGTCGAGGATGAGGATCTTGGGCTTCTTCAGCAGGGCGCGCGCAATGCACAGACGCTGCTTCTGGCCACCCGAGACGTTGGTGCCACCCTGCTCGATGTAGGTGTCGTAGCCGTCGGGGAACTGCCGGACGAACTCGTCGGCCTGGGCAAGCTTGCATGCCTCGACGAGTTCCTCGTCGGTGGCGTTCTCGTTGCCCCAGCGCAGGTTGTCCTTGATGGTGCCCGAGAAGAGGACGTTGCGCTGCAGCACCACGGCCACCTCGTTGCGCAGGGTGTCCATGTCGTAGGCGCGCACGTCGTTGCCGCCCACGCGCACGGTGCCCTTGGTGGCATCGTAGAGGCGGCTGATGAGCTGGATGAGGGTGGACTTCGACGAGCCCGTGCCACCGATGATGCCGATGACCTCGCCGCTCTTGATGTGCAGGTCTATGTCGTGCAGGGCGTAGCGGCCAGACTCCGGATGGTAGGCAAAGCTCACGTTGTCGAAGTCGACCGAGCCGTCGGGCACCTCGTAGAGGGGGTTGGCGGGGTTGGCAAGGTCGGGCTCCTCAAGCAGCACCTCGCAGATGCGGCGGGAGGACTCCTCGGCCATGGTGATCATGACGAAGATCATCGAGAGCATGTTCAGGCTCATGAGCATCGAGAAGCCGTAGGTGATGAGGGCCGACATCTGGCCGACGTTCATGGCGGCGCCTGCGGTGCTGACGATGGTCTTGCTGCCAAAGTAGACGACGAAGGCATAGATGGTGTCGACGGCGAAGGTCATGATGGGCTGGTTCCAGGCGAGGATGCGCTCGGCGCCCCAGAAGTCCTGGAAGACCTCGCCTGATGCCTTCCGGAACTTCTTGTTCTCGTACTCCTCGCGCACGAAGCTCTTGACCACGCGGATGCCGGTGACGTTCTCTTCCACGCTCTCGTTCAGGCGGTCGTACCTCTTGAAGATGCGACGGAAGATGGGCATGACGGTGCGCGCGATGCTGATGAGGGCAAATCCCAACAGGAAGCCGACCACCACATAGACAATGGCCATCTTGCCACCGGTGATGAAGGCCATGGTGGCGGCGAAGATGATCATCATGGGGCTGCGCACGGCGGAGCGGATGATCTGCATGTAGGCCATCTGGACGTTCTGGGTGTCAGTGGTGAGGCGGGTGACCAGCGAGTTGGTGCTAAAGCGGTCGATGTTGGAGAAGCTGAAGCGCTGGATGCTGGCAAACATGTCGTGGCGCAGGTTGCGCGCGAAGCCGGTGGAGGCGACGGAGGCCGCGATGCCGGCGATGGTGCCGCAGCCCAGGCTGATGATGGCCATGATGGTAAGGATGACGCCGTAGCGTGCGATGACGTCTACGCCGCAGCCCGCGCTCATCTCGTTGATGAGCCGCGCGGTGATGAAGGGTATGGCACATTCGATGATGACCTCACCCATCACGAACACCGGCGCAATGATGGAGTTGCGCTTGTTCTCGCGAATGCTTTTGCCGAGCGTTTTGAATATCTCGCCCAGCGAAAGTTGCTGCATGGTCTTTTCCTGCTCTTGACTCATGAGCATGCCCCCTCTCCCTCGAGTTGTTCCCAGTGCTCGGCCAGGCGGTCGAGCATGTCGATGAGGGATTGCTGCTCCTCATCGGTTAGGCAGGCGAGGCATGCGCCCTCGAATCTCCTGCGCCTGTCTATGAGCGTTCTTGCGCGTTGCGCTCCCTCGTCGGTGAGTGCGATGTCGAGCTGGCGGCGGTCTTCGTCCGACCGCGTGCGCTCGATGAGCCCAGCTCCCTCGAGCTTGGCAAGCACCTCAGACAGCGAGGCAGAGCTGATGCAGCTTTGCTCTTGCAGCTCGCGCTGGGTCATGTGATTGCCGCTCTTGTAGAGCTTGACGAGGATATGCTGCTGACCGCTACGTCCCCCCGCGTGGATGTGCAGGAAGTGCCCAAAGTAGCCAAGGTTGTGCAGCACGCGACGCGCCAGAGACACCGTCTCGTTTGGTTCTTCTGGCATACGTCCCCTTTCTCGAATGACTCAACAATACGAGCCTGTGAAAAAATGTCAAGGTACCTACAGAATATTACATGGTACCTAGACATCGGTCCTGAAGTTGAGCCGAGCGCAGTGGTATACGAGGGGCAATTAGGGGACAAGCCCTTTTTGCCCCGCGGGGCAAAAAGGGCGTGTCCCCTAATCGCCCCCAGCGCACGTCTGGGAACGCATACGCGACAGGTAAGTCGCCGACTGGTGGTGTAAGGGTACGGTAAGGGGAGGGCCCTCATGTGTCATGCGCGGTACAATTGCCAGCAAAGGAGGAGGCTCCCATGATCTATTACGTCGAAGATGACACCAATATTCGCGAGTTGACCGTCTATGCGCTTACCCAGGCGGGGATAGAGGCCAAGGGCTGCGCCGACGACGCCGAGTTCCGCCGTGCCTGCGCAACGGAGCTGCCGGCGGCCGTGCTGCTCGACATCATGCTGCCCGACACTGACGGTCTGGCCATCCTTGCCCGCATCAGGCACGACAAGGAGATGCGCGACGTTCCGGTCATGATGATCACCGCCAAGGACTCCGAGCTCGACACGGTGCGGGCGCTCGACGGCGGCGCCGACGACTACCTCACCAAGCCGTTCGGCATGATGGAGATGGTCAGTCGCGTGCGCGCCCTCATCCGCCGTACGTCGCGGGGCACGCTCGACTCGTCGCAGTGCCTCGTGGTGGGCGCATTGGAGCTGTGGCCCTCCCGACGCACGGTGACGCTTGCGGGCGAGCCGCTGAGCCTCACCATGCGCGAGTTTGACCTGCTAGCGTTTCTCATGCGCTCGCCAGGCGAGGTGTTCTCCCGCGAGACGCTGCTGCGGCGCGTGTGGGGCTGGGACTTCGACGGCGGCTCGCGCACGGTCGACGTGCACGTGCAGACGCTGCGCTCGAAGCTCGGCGAGCACGCAAGCCTCATTCAGACGGTGCGTGGCGTGGGCTACCGAATGCGTGGCAATGAGTGATGACGAAGGATAGGCCTTCGCGCACGTCGCTGGCCAACCGCATCTTCACGACGCTGCTGACGATCTCGATTGCCTCTGCGGCCCTTGCAACCTTCGCCTCGGCCCTCCTGCATCAGTCGACCATCATGGGGGAGGCGCTGAGCGAGCTTGGGCACGAATGCGCCGTGGTGGCCTCAACGCTTGACGCCTCGGCAGACGAGGTGGAGGAGCTGGAGACCATCGAGTTGGGAGAGATGCGCGCGACGCTGGTCTCGCCCACGGGCGAGGTCCTCTACGACAGTCTGGTGGCTCCCGACACGCTGGTGAGGCATGGCACCCGCCCCGAGATTGCCTCGGCGCTCGCAACGGGGGAGGGATCCTCGGTGCGTCCGAGTGACACGCTGGGCAACGTCAGCATCTACCAGGCGCGGCTGCTGAAGTCGGGCAACGTGCTGCGCCTATCGGCCGATCGCGCGGGCGTCCTTGCCATCCTGATGGGGGACTTGGGCATCCTGAGCGTCGTGCTCATGCTGCTCGTCGTGGTGTCGTGGGTGGCCTCGCGCGAGCTTTCGGCGCGCGTGGTGAAGCCCATCCTCGAGCTCGACATGACCCTGCCTGCCAACGACGCCCCTTACGACGAGCTGCAGCCGCTGACCGACCGTCTTGCCGAGCAGCAGGCCGAGCTGCTCAGCCAGATGGAGGAGCTCAAGCATGCCGATGCTATGCGACGCGAGTTCACCGCAAACGTCACCCATGAGCTCAAGACGCCCATCGCCTCCATCATGGGGGCATCCGAGCTGCTGCGCGACGGGTTCGTGCTTGAGGAGGACGTGCCCGACTTCGCGGCGCGCATCAATGCGGAGTCGCAGCGTCTCTCGGCCTTGGTGAACGACATCCTGACCCTGTCGCGCTTGGACGAGTCGGAGCGGGCGCGCAGCCAGGAGCTGTTTGGCACCGCCGAGCCCGTGAATCTGCTGGCCATTGCCCGTGATGTCTGCGAGCGTATGGTTGCGCGCGCCGACAATGCCGGCGTGTCGATTTCTGTCGAGGGCGAGCCCGTTATGGTGAGCGGCTTCCCACGCATCCTCGACGAGCTGGTTGCCAACTTGTGCAGTAACGCGATCCGCTACAACAAGCCTGGCGGTGAGGTGCGCATCGTCATCTCAAAGCCCGGCGGTGTCCCCACCGTCGTAGTGAGCGACACCGGCATCGGCATACCCAAGGACGCCCAAGACAAGGTGTTCGAGCGCTTCTATCGCGTGGAGACGTCGCGCTCGCGCGCAAGTGGCGGCACGGGGCTGGGCCTTGCCATCGTCAAGCATGCCGCGATGCTGCACGGCGCCGAGGTGTCACTGAAAAGCGAGCTGGGCGAGGGGACTACTGTGACCGTGAGGTTCCCCGCGAGCGCTTCGTAGCCTTGGGGTTGATGCTGACCTCGTTCCTGAAGACCCATTTGCGCTGCACGTTGTAGTTGAGGAAGAACAGCGCGAAGTCGACGCCTATCTTGGCGAGCCACTCGGGGATGCCAAAGTGGGTGCCCAGCAGATAGACCCCCAGCGTGGAGAGGCAGAGGATGAGCGTCGAGAGCGCCACGTAGCGCGGGAGGCTCTCGCGCCGGGCCGCGCGCTGCCATTCGGGGTCGTTCTCGTCCAGCGTGAAGACCAGCCGCTGGTTGAGGGCATAGTTGAGCGTAAGTGAGATGCAGCGGGCTATCACCGTTGCCAGAAGGATGCGCGCAAAGCCCCGGTTTGCCATGGGCTTCTTGAGCACTGCGAAGAGGATCCAGGCAACCAGCTGGTCGAGCGCCGAGCAGATGGCCGACGAGCCTGCGAAGCGCAGGAACCTGCCGCCGCCGGGCATGATGCGGCGCAGCTTTTCGCGCAGCTGGGCGAGCGGACGCCTGCGCGGACGCATTGTCGGCTTGATAGCCATGAACCTCCTTCCCAGCATTACGTGGGGCAATTAAGGGACACGCCCCTTTTGCCCCGCGGGGCAAAAGGGGCGTGTCCCTTAATTGCCGACGTGCCAAAGGGAATCCTTTCCATTGGAAAGGGGCAGTCCCCTCTTTTTTGCAGGGAAGGACTATAGCAGCGAGTTGTTCGGCGTGTGTGGACGAGCCGTGGTGATGTGCTAGCGCGCGGCTGCCTGCTGCCCCTCTGCGGCGCGCACCGTGGCAAGGAGCTCCTCGCTCACCAGCTCGGGGACCTGCTTGGGAAGCGTGTGGCCTGCCTCGGGCACCACCACCAGACGCGAGTTGGCTATGGCCCTGTGGATGGCCGCGGTCTCCTCCTCCGTGATGCAGTCGAACTCGCCGACCATGATGGTCGCGGGGCAGGTGATGGAGGTGAGGCTCTCCGCCTCGATGTGCGGCTCGTCGAGCATGAGCTGCAGCAGCTCGGCAGTTTGGGCGGCCTGGGCGGGGGTGGGGGTCAAAAGCTGCGGGTCGACGCCCGGCATGGGGGCCGTGGTCCAGCGCGCCATCCAGGCGCGGTTGGCGGCAATGCTTGCGTGGATGTCCCACTCCTCGTCCTCGATGACGCCCTCGGGCGTGAGGTTGGCGCCCAGTGCGGTCAGGCTCAAGACGCGTTCGGGGTGGTCGCGCGCAATGAGAAGGGCCTCGATGGCGCCGTCCGAGAAGCCCAGGACATGGACCTGCGCGATGCCCAGCGAGTCCAGGACGTGCAGCGCGTCGCTGGCCATCAGCTCGTAGGTGAGCGGCGCGTTGCCGCGCGTGCTCTTGCCCTGCGCGCGCGAGTCCAGGGCCACCACGGCATATCCGGCGGCAACTGCCGCATCGATCGTGGGCCCAAAGATGCCGTGCTCCTCGCCGTTGCCATGCAGCATCAGGATGGGGGCGGGAGTGGTGCCGATGCCGCCTTGCTCCCCATAGACGAAGGTCGCGATCTGCGCGCCGTCCGGGGTGGCGGTGTATTCGGCATAGGTGGGGGCGATGGTGGGCGTCTCGTAGGGGCTGGGGAAGTGCAGGCGCGGCGGCGTTGCGGGCATGGGTCCTCCTTAGGCGCGGGGCCAGCACATCATGCGCTGGCCCCGTCGTGGTAGGTGTTGTTACTTCTTGCCCATCTGGCTGGGGTGCTTCTCGAAGAAGTCGAAGCGCGGCGGCAGCGCCACGATGGCGTGCTGCTCGGGCGTTTCGCCGAGGCTCTCGGCCAGCTCGGCGGGCGTCTTGAAGGCGTTCTCCCAGGAGAAGAAGACCTCGGGCGCGAACGCGAGGTGCTCGGCGATGAGCTCGCAGCCCATGGGCACCGCGGGATGCATGAGCAGGCAGGTGGTGCGCAGGGCGGCAAAGGCGTTTGCCAGGGCGTGCTCGTAGGCTGCGTCGTCGCCCTTGGCGGCCTTGCTCTCGTCGCCCCAGCGCTTGTTGGCGTTGCGGCAGAACTCCTCGGCCACGGCCAGCGCGCCATGTGCGTCGAAGCCGTGAGCCGCGCGCTCGTAGGCGAGCGTGGCCTCGGTGCAGGCCTCCACCACATCGGCGTCTGCGGGCACGGTGGGCAGGTGCCCGCCGCAGGCGTTCGCCGCGCCGTAGAAGCAGCTGCGGGCGAGGCGGTTGAAGATGTTGGTGAGGAACGCGCTCTCCTTGAGGGCCGGGTCGACCACGCGCGGGTCGTCCTTCACCAGCACCTCCTCGCCTGTCTTCTTGTTCTTGTGGCTCACGCTGGTGTCGAAGGCCTTGGGGCTGAAGCTCACGGCCTTCTGGTCGAGGCCAAGCGAGAGCCAGTGGCAGCGGAGCTGCTCGGGGGTGTAGTAGTCCAGCAGGTCCTCGGCCATGGGCGGCTTGATGGCGCCCGAGCTGGAGGCCTTCTTGTTCATGAACAGGATGTGGTAGTTGGCCACGGGCGTGTCTTGGAACAGGTCCCAGCCAAGCGCCTCCCACATGGCCGGCTGGGCCACGCAGTAGAAGTAGATGTTGTCCTGGCCGATGAACTGGAACACGCGGGCGTCGTCGGCGCACCACCAGTCGCGCCAGTCGGTGGAGCTGTAGGTGCCCTCGGGGGCGGTGGCCAGGCGCGTCTGCACGAACGAGATGGGCGCCCACAGGCTCTCGGGCCAGACCCACACGGTGAGGCCGCTCACGTCCTCGAGGTCGGGAGCGGGAACACCCCAGTCGATGTTGCCGGTAAGGCGGAAGGGCAGCAGCGTCTTGCCGGTGCGGAAGCGCACGTTCGCCCCCTCCAGCACCTCGCGCGCGGCGTCACGGTCCTCCCAGTTGGCAAAGCGCACCTGGAAGGACGACTGATTGCCCTCGGGCTCGATCAGCGTGTGGTTGGGAAGCTTGCTCTCCACGGCCTCGAAGTCTTCGCGGAACTTGTTCTGCACGAAGATAACCGGGTCGGTGAGCGACTCGCGCACCGTCTTGGTGACGACCGAACGCACCTGCGGGTCCTGCTCCCAGGCGTCGACGAGCTTCTCGAGCTGCGGGCGGAAGGCGGGCAGGTCGAAGTACCAGTTGTCAACGGGGCGCAGCTCGGGCGTGGTGCCGGTCAGCTGCGAGACGGGCGAGATGAGCTCCTCGGGGTCAAACTGATGGCCCAGGTCGCACTCGTCCGCGTAGGCCTTCTCGCTCTTGCAGCCCTGGACGGGGCAGCGGCCCACCACCTGGCGCCCGTTGAGGAACTGCTCGGCCTGGGTGTCATAGAACTGGCGAGTGGAGAGCTTGCGCAGGTAGCCCTGCTCGTGCAGGCGACTGATGAGGTCGTGGCTCAGCTGCGCATGGAAGGGCTTGGCCGGCTCGAGGCCGGAACCCGCGAAGATGTCCAGCGAGATGCCATAGCGCTCGAGGGCGCGCTTCTGCAGGTCGTGGTTGGCCTGCACGTAGTCGGTGATGGAGCCCTCGTAGCCCTCGTCTGCCACCTTCTTGCGGTAGCCCTCCATGATGGGCGAGCCGTAGCAGTCGGTACCCGAGACGAATATGACGTTCTGCGCGCCAATGCGGTCGCGCAGGAAGCGCGCGAAGAAGTCTGCCGGTACGAAGACACCGCCAATGTGGCCAAAGTGCAGGTTCTTGTTGCCGTAGGGCATGCCGCCGGTGATGACGGCGCGCTTGGGGAAGGTGGGACGTTCGGTGTTGGGCATGCGGATACTCCTGAACACAAAGTTGGTACACGTAATCTCACATTATCCCACAGCCGCAACACTTCTTTCCCGTGAACTTCAATGGGCAACTTAGATGCAGGAAAACTGAGGGACACGCCCTCTTTCCCCGCAGGGCAAGGCAATTAAGGGACACGCCCTTTTTGCCCCGCGGGGCAAAAAGGGCGTGTCCCTTAATTGGCGCTAGGCGAGCTGCTCGATGAGCATAGCCAGGTGCTCGGCCATGGTGTCGATCTGCTGCTCGGTCACCACCAGTGGGGGAAGGAAGCGCAGGATGGAGTCGCCGATGTGGTTGAGCACGAGGCCCGCCTTCAGGCCTTCGTCCACCAGCGGCGTGGCAATAGGCACGTCCAGCTGAATGCCACGCATGAGGCCGCGTCCGCGCACCTCCGTCACGTGGGGCAGCTCTGCCAGCCGCTCCGCGAGGTGCTGGCCGGTGGCGATGACGTGCTCGCCCATGTTGCGCTGCACCAGCTCGGTGACGGTTGCCAGGCCTGCGGCTGCGGCTAGCGCGTTGCCACCGAAGGTGGAACCGTGGTCTCCGGGCACCATGAGGTCTGCCAGCTCCGCGCGCGCGGCAACGGCGCCGGTGGGGAAGCCCGAGGCAATGCCCTTGGCCATGCTCACGATATCGGGCTCGATGCCGGCCATCTGGAAGGCGAAGGGTGCCCCGCAGCGGAAGAAGCCCGTCTGCACCTCGTCGACGATGAGGGCAAGGCCGTGCTCGTCGCACAGGTCGCGCACGTCCTGCAGGTAGGAGAGCTCCGCCGGCCAGACGCCGCCCTCGCCCTGCACGCACTCGAGCATGATGGCGCAGGCGCCGCCCGCCTCAACCGCTGCCGCAAGGGCGTCGAGGTCGTTGAGCGCAACCGAGGTGAAGCCGTCAGGGAAGGGGCCAAAGCTCTTATGGAACACGTCCTGCCCGGTGGCGGCCAGCGTCGCCAGCGTGCGGCCGTGGAAGCTCTGACGTGCGGTGATAATGCCGGAGGCACCGCCAAGCTTCTTCTCGCCCCAGCGCCGGGCCACCTTGAGTGCTCCCTCGTTGGCCTCGGCGCCAGAGTTGGCAAAGAAGGTCTTCCAGAGGGTGCCGGTGCTTCCCATGGCATGGCCCTCTTCGTCGGTGATGGTGGAGAGCAGTTCGGATATGGCCTGCGCAAGCTCGCCGCGGTGCTCCACGTAGTAATAGTTGCCCACCTGCCACACGCGATCGAGCTGGCTCTTGATGGCGGCGGCAACTACCGGGTCGGCGTGGCCCAGGCTCGCGCACCCAATGCCTGCCAGAAAGTCGAGGTAGACCTTGCCGGTGGAGTCGGTCAGCTCGGCACCGCTGCCACTGACGAACTCAACGGGCAGGCGCCCATAGGTGTGCATGACGTAGGTGTCATCCAGTGCCTTGGCCTCATCGAAGTGGTTGGTCATCATATGCTTTGCCATGGGTTGGTCCTCTCAGCGGGTGAACATGGTGCCGATGCCGGCGTCGGTGAAGATCTCGAGCAGGATGGAGTGCGGGAAGGTGCCGTTGAGGATGCGCACGTCCTGCACGCCCGCGTCGAGCGCCTCCACGATGGAGCGAATCTTGGGAATCATGCCGCTTGCCAGAGACCCGCTGAAGAGCAGCTCGTGCGCCTCCTCCAAGGTCATGTTGGCAATCAGGCTGTCCTGGTCGTCCACGTCGCGGTAGTAGCCGTCCACGTCAGTGAGGTAGACCAGCGTCTCGGCGTGTAGCGCCTGTGCCACCTGGCTGGCCGCGACGTCGGCGTTGACGTTGTAGAAGCCGTCGGGGCCCGAGCCTACGGTGGCGATGACGGGGATGTAGCCGTCGTCGAGCACCGACTCGATGAGGTGGGTGTTGACCTTCACGATCTTGCCCACGCGGCCTAGCTCCGGGTCGACCTGACGGCACTTGAAGGTCTTGCCGTCGGCGCCACTGATGCCCACCGCGTTCTCGCCGTACTCGTTGAGGGCCCATACCAGCTTCTGATTCACCTGACCCACCAGTACCATCTGCACAGCCTCCATGGTGGCCTCATCGGTCACGCGCAGGCCACCCTTGAACTCGGCCGGCAGCTGGAGCTGGCCCAGCAGGCGGTTGATGGCCTTGCCGCCACCGTGCACGAGCACCACGCGGATGCCCATGAGCTTGAGCAGCTCAAGGTCGCCGAGCACCTGGCGCATGAGCCCGTCGTCTTCCATTGCTGCGCCGCCGTACTTGACGACGATGGTCTGTCCGTTGTGGCGGTGGATCCAAGGCATGGCCTCGGTGAGGATCTTGGCCTTGTCGAGTGCTGCTTCGCGTGCCTGTGCGTCGCGTTTTCTCATGGGAGCTCCTAACGTGGGTGGCTGTTGGGGCGGGCGGCGGCCTTTAGGTGCGGTAGTCGCCGTTGATGGTCACGTAATCGTGGGTGAGGTCACAGGTCCAGATGCGGGCACTGCAGTCGCCTACGCCAAGGTTGACGGCAATCGCTATCTCGGGCTCCTCAAAGCGGCGAAGCATGTCCTGTTCGTCCATGGGCAGGGGCAGCCCGGCGCGAAGCACCGGTACGCCCAAAAAGTCGATGTCCACCTGGTACTGGTCGAAGGGCACGCCGCACTTGCCGGCGGCTCCCGCCACACGGCCCCAGTTTGCGTCGTGGCCAAAGATGGCGGTCTTTACCAGCGGCGAGTTAGCAATGGAGCGCGCGACGGTGTCAGCGTCCTCATCCGTTGCGGCGCCCACCACGTCAACCGTTACGAGTTTGGTGGCTCCTTCTCCGTCGGCGGCAATCTTGCGCGCGAGGTTCTCGCAGGCGCAGCGGATGGCGGCGGAGAGGGCGGGGAAGTCGGGTGAGTCCACACCAATGGCCGGCCCGCCCGCGGCGCCCGTGGCAAGCAGGATGCAGGTGTCGTTGGTGGAGGTGTCGGAGTCGACGGTGACCTTGTTGAAGGTTTGGCTGACAGCCGCGGAGAGCGCGCACTGTGCCGCCTCGGCGGTAAGCGGGGCGTCGGTGGCAAGCACGCAGAGCATGGTGGCCATGTTGGGCATGATCATGCCGGAGCCCTTCACGAAGCCGCCCACGTGTACGGTGATGGGCTCGTCGTGCCCGATGGTGCCCTCGAGGGAGACTTCCTTGGAGACGGTGTCGGTGGTCATGACGGCGCGCGCTGCGTCGTGGGCCGCCTCGGCGGTTGGCGCGAGGGCGCTTACGGCCTCAGGAACACCGGTGATGTAGGGCTCGAGGGGCATCTGCACGCCGATGACGCCGGTGGAGGCCACGAGCACCTCCTGTTCCGCACAGCCAAGTGCATCTGCCACGAGCTTGGCCGAGGCCAGGGCACACCGCACGCCCGGCTCGCCGGTGGAGGCGTTTGCATTGCCGGAGTTGAGGATGACGGCGCGGGCGCGACCGGTTGCGGCACGCTCGCGCGACACCTGCACGGGCGCGGCGCAGAACTGGTTCTTCGTGAAGGTGGCTGCGCAGGCGCAGGTGGCGTCTGCCGCTACGAGCGCGAGGTCCTTGCGGTTGGGGTCGGCGCGAAAGCCCGCGTGGATGCCAGCAGCGCTGATACCTTGAGCTGCGCAGATGCCGCCAGGGCAGCTGTGGAAGCCAAAGGAGGCGGGGTCGGTTATGGAAGGCGGGACACAGATGGGGTCATGGCTTGGCATGATGGCCTCGTTTCGCATGGAAGGGAATCGACGATGGTGCAGCGGTGCGGATGAGCGTGCGACACGACGCCAAAGGCGGGTGTGAGCAGGGGTACCGCATCCGGAACGTGAGGTCCGACGCTGATGTGGATAGCTGAGGAGCGGGCTATCGCAGGCGGGAGGGACGCGAGCACTGCATGCAGTGCGAAGGGCGCTCTGCGGCCGCGGGGAAGCGGCCGATTGCCTCCTGTGTTGCCATGCGTATCCAAGACCGCATAGATTGCTCCTTACGTTGCATATCGGTATCTCGATATGCAAAACACTGCGTAGATTCGCAGGGAACATACCACAAGTTAGGGCCAAATCAAGTCTGAATCAGAAATTGTTCGAAAGCGGACTCATGACGCGGGCGGGACGCGTCTTTTTTGAAGGCAACCCATCGATTTCATGGGCTTCTGTGGGCGTAGCCGTTGCGCGATGATGCTCGGTTATACTCGTTGGCGTCCAATTTTCAACCTTTCGAAGGAGACCCCATGGACTTTTCCAGCAATCATCGTCCCGACGACATGGCCCGCATCAACACGCCTGAGCTCGCCGACGCTTTCATCGAGGAGGCCGTTGAAGCCATGCGCGCCCAGGTGGGCGATGGCAAGGTGCTGCTGGCCCTTTCGGGTGGCGTTGACTCCAGTGTGGTGGCGGCGCTTCTGATCAAGGCCATCGGCAAGCAGCTGGTGTGCGTACATGTGAACCACGGCCTCATGCGCAAGGGCGAGTCCGAGCAGGTCATCGACGTGTTCCGCAATCAGCTGGGCGCCGAGCTCATCTATGTTGACGCTACCGACCGCTTCCTCGACCTCCTGGCTGGCGAGGCGGACCCCGAGGCCAAGCGTCACATCATCGGCGAGGAGTTCATCAAGGTCTTCGACGAGGAGGCGGCCAAGCTCGACGGCATCGGCTTCCTCGGCCAGGGCACCATCTACCCCGATATTCTGGAGTCCGAGGCTGGTGTCAAGGCACACCACAACGTGGGAGGTCTGCCCGAGGAGATGAACTGGGAGCTCGTGGAGCCCGTGAAGCTGCTCTTCAAGGACGAGGTGCGCGTGGTGGGCAAGCAGCTTGGCCTGCCCGAGTCTATGGTGGAGCGCCAGCCGTTCCCCGGCCCCGGCCTGGGCGTGCGCTGCACGGGTGCCATCACCCGCGACCGTCTGGCGGCCCTGCGTGAGGCTGACGCCATCGTGCGCGAGGAGATTGACGCTGCCGCGGCTGCCGGCACGCTCGAGCGCCCCTGGCAGTACTTCTGTGTGGTGCCCGACTACCGCGCCACCGGCGTGCGCGACGGCAAGCGCGCCTTTGAGTGGCCCTGCATCATCCGCTGCATCAACACGGTCGACGTCATGACCGCCGAGGTGCCCCAGCTCGACTGGGCCTTGCTGCAGAAGATGTGCGACCGCATCCTAGCCGAGGTGCCCGGCATTTGCCGCGTGGCCTACGAGCTTTCCCCCAAGCCCATCGCAACGGTCGAGTGGGAATAGGACCGCTACATTATTGTGCGATTCTCCAGGCGCTCCGGACATGGTTCCGGGGCGCCTTTTTCGTGCGCTGAGGGGACTCGTGTGTCTGTTAGCCTAGCGCGAGATGGTTTGCAGGCAGTTGTGTGAGGCAGATTCACGGGGCCTTTGACCAGCTCATTCTTGCTCTCTAATGCTGACTGTTGCCAACAATCGAACAGTTTTGTGCGGACGGGCTGGACGCGCGAGAACTTGGCAACATTTGACGAACGTCAGCAAGGTTGGCGCGTGGTTGCATGAGGGAAAGCCGTTCGTGATGACGTCAAAACGACGTCACGGAGGGTGGGCGGACGTCACGCTTTTGCAAGGGTGCAGGTGATGGCCCAGATCCGTACTATTCCCCAGACTACCAACGGATGTATTTGTGTCTGACTTACCTGCTAAGGTCGGTTCAGCAGCAAAACTCACGCTGGGAGGAAGAAATGGTCGGATTCGGGTTGGACAACGACGAGATGGGGCGACAGATCGCCCCGCTGGTGGTCTCTCTGACCGACGACATCGACCACTACCTAAGGGTCGTGGTCACGCAGAGCTTCCCCAGGGAGGGCGACCCAGACGACTACTGGGAGGTCTCCTTCGCGGGCTACGTGCTCTTCATGGAGCGGGACGAGTCGTACACGGTCCCAGACGAATACGAGGTGCGGCGTGGCAGGTGGCTCGAGGTGTTCGAGCGCTCGCACCTGATGGACCACCTCTCCAGCTACACCTTCGCGGACAACCTCTTTCCAGGCCCGCTCACGCACTACTGCGTCTGCGGAGAGGACCACATCGTGGACGTGGTGACCACCGCCACGCCCCAGGTCAGGCTGCTGACGGCAGACGAGGTCGCAGCGCTCGACTGGGAGCCAGAAGGGGATGAGGAGGAGTAGAGCGATGCTCTTTCTAGGGCATCTGAGGTTATAAAGGGTGTGAAAGAAGAGCCCCGTACCTATCTCTCCTGGCTTCTGCTGGGCCTGTTTTGCTCGTGGTGGATCTGATGGGAGCCGTCGTCATATGGCCTTCTCCTGCCGTCGTCATGGCCGGGGCTGGGCCTGCGGCTTGCCGCTGGCTTCGGGGCCGTCTGGGGCAGCAGCCCGTAGCGCTCGCAGGACTCGCGGAGCGTCTTGAGGCGCGCCGTCTTCGAGCCGTCACGCGAGTGCGAGATCGCCCTGTCCATCTCAGCGAGGCTCCTGACGTTGTTGCGCGACACGAAGCCGACCGCGCGGGCGAGTTCCCCGAGCTCCCTGAGGTCGCGGACCTCGATCGCCCCGTTCGCCAGCCCGACGATTGAATTTCACATCCGCGGGGAGGGCTACTACGGGGGAGGCGACCGCTGATGCTGGACCCCGAGACCAAGAGGAAGATACGCGAGCTGAGGATACCCGGCATGATCGAGGCCGTGGAGATGCCGGGCGCCGACCCCGCGTTCGTCGCGCCGTCCTTCGACGACCGCCTGCGCATAGTGGTAGACCACTGCCACCAGGAGATGGAGAACGCCCAGGTGGCGAGGCTGCTGCGCAACGCCCACCTGAGGCTGCCGCAGGCCGACGTGACA
>CACXFC010000170.1 GCA_902766835.1 uncultured Coriobacteriaceae bacterium
CGCTTTCGCGAAAGCGCACACGGATGTGCCGCGAGAACCGACCCCAAGGCACACGCATGTGCAAAAGGGACATACCCCCAGCGCAGGCTCGAGTGACCTCTATCCCTCGAAGGGCATGAAGCGCTTGATGCGCTCGGCCGCCGCCACCTTGTCGTCGCTGTCGAGGATGGCACGTCCCACCATGATGATCTCGGGCTTGAGCGCCAGCACGTCGCGAATGTTGGTCTCGTTGATGCCGGTGTTGAGGCACAGCCCGGCCTTGCGCATGTTGCGCTTGGCGATCTTCGCCACATCAAGCGGCCGCACCTTGGGAGCAAAGCCAAAGAAACGGTGCGTCTCAAGGTCATAGTCATATTCGGGCAGGTAGCCGGTGTGCACGGCAATGTAGTCAACGCCAAGCTCATCCACCTCGGCGGTACGCTTGGCCACGTGGTTGGCCGGAGCCGAAAGGTCGCACATGATCTGGCCGCCATAGGTCTTCGCCTTCTCCACCATCTTGGAGATGACGGGGTTGGGCGCGGCCGAAAGCACGGTCACGATGTTGGCGCCCGCGTCAAAGCAACGGGTAGTTACTCCCGTGCCCCCGTGAAAGACCTTTGCGTCAACACAGATGCACAGGTTGGGATGAACCTCGCGAATCTCCTTGATGAGCTCAAGGCCGAAGGTCATCATCTGCGGATAGCCAATTTCGACAACGTCCACGTGATCGGCGAGAAGGTTGACCAGATGGATGACCTCATGGCGCTTGCCGTGGTCAATCGTAAGCTGCAGCTTCATAAGACAAACCTCCTAGAGAACGGCCATGGCGAGCGCCAGGACGAGGGGCATGGTAATCATAGAGACAATGGTGGTGCCAATCGAAAGGCCCGTGCCATACGAGTAGTCCGCGCCATACTTGAGGGCGAGCATCGAGGTGGCCGAAGCTGCGGGAGCCGCGGCAATGATCATCATGACCATGCGCACCTCGAAGGGCGCAGGCATGAACATGAGCACGGGAATGCAGATGAGCGGCACAACCACCAGGCGCAGGAAAATGGCCTTGTACAGGCGCGTATCGGTGATCATGAGGCCGATGTTCGACGCGCCGAGCGTGGCACCCAGAATGACCATGCCCAGGCCCGTGTTCATGTTGGCCATGCCCGTCAGCACCTGCTGGATGACGTAGGGCAGCTCGTCGACGGTAAAGAACAGGATCATGCCCACCACAACGGCAATGAGGTTGGGGTTGGTCAGGATCTTCTTCAGCGAGAGCTCGTTCTTGTCACCGCTCATGAGCAGCACGCCATAGGTCCAGAAGGTAACGGTGCCCACGACCATGGTCATGGTCACGTAGAAGACATACTGTTCGCCCAAAATGCCCTGGATAAGGGGGATGCCCACAAATCCGGAATTGGAGAAGACCACCGCGAACGTGCCCACGCGGTCCGCCTTTCCGCACCCAATGCGTCCCACCAGAATGGAGAGGAAGAAGATGATCAGGAAGAAGACCATGACCCAGGCGCCAGTCTTCAGCTGCTCCGCATTGTAGGGAATAGCCAGCGCGCGGACCACCACGCACGGGGTGGCCACATACAGGGCCAGGTTGGAGAGCTGCGCGATGCCTGTCTCGTCGACGGCCTTGATCTTGTACAGGGCAACGCCGACCGACATCATGATGAGCATGACAAGAATCTGCTTGATGAGAATCAGAACCATACGCATCCCCCTCCTGGACGCTTGTGGCACGACTCTCTTATGATACGGTATGGCAATTAGGGGACACGCCCTTTCTTGCTCCAAGGTGCAAATAAGGCAATTAGGGGACACGCCCTTTTTTGCCCCGCGGGGCAAAAAAGGGCGTGTCCCCTAATTGCTCGTCGATACAACTTGCGCGCTAGTCGCTACCGAGCCCGCTTTCTAGCAGGCCGCGCATAACCTGCTCGGGGCCCGTGCCGTCGTAGCGCGCCAGCGCATGGATGCGCTGCTGCATACGAAACTCGTGGACCTCTTCCTCAAGCTCGCGCACGCGGGCACGCAGCTCGTCAATCTCGCGGTCGCGCTCAACCTGGCGCTCGCGCATGTCGAGGATGCGCACCACGCCCGCGAGGTTAATCCCCTCGTCGGTCAGCTTGCTGATGAGGTTGAGGCGCTCGATGTCGCCCTGCGAGTACAGGCGGGTGTTGCCGCGCGAGCGCCCGGGCGTCACCAGCCCCTTCTGCTCGTAGACGCGCAGGGTCTGGGGATGCATGCCGGTCAGCTCGGCGGCAACGCTAATCATGTACAGCGGCTTGTCCTTGGCTTCGTCGCTACGCGCCATATGCCTCGACATCCTTTCTGTACTCGCGTTCGTCAGCCGCCTGCAGGGCCTCAAGCGCCTCGCGCTCCTTGGCCGAGAGTCGCGTGGGCACCTTGATGCGCACCTTCACGTACAGGGCACCCTTGCTGCCCTTACGCTTCACGTTGGGCGCGCCAAGGTCGCGGAACCTGAAGGTCTTGCCGTCTTGGGTTCCAGCGGGAATCTTGAGACGGCACGTCGCGCCGTCGGGCGTGGGCACGTCAACCGTTGCGCCCAGAGCAGCCTCATACATGCTCACGGGCAGCTCCATACGCACGTCGGCACCGTCACGCTTGAACAGCGGGTGTTCCTCGACCTTGGTGGTAATCACCAGGTCGCCGCGGGCACCGCCGTTGACGCCATACTCGCCGCGGCCGCGATACCGCAGCTTGCCGCCATCAATGGCACCAGCCGGCACCTTCACCGTCAGCGACTGCTTCTCGCCCGAAGACGGGATGGTGTAGCTCACCTTGCGCTGGGCGCCCTTGAAGGCCTCCTCGGCCGTGACCTCGATGGTCATGGTCAGGTCGCCGCCCTTGGTCGGGCGATTGCTGCGCGCGCCGCCACCGGGCTGCCCGCCAAAAATGCTCGAGAAGTCGAAACCACCAAAGGCACCATCGCCACTGCGGATGTTCTCAAAGATCTCGGACCAGTCGCCCCCGTTGCTCGTGTAGGTGTATCCGCCACGGTTACGGCCACCCGAGCCGCCGAAGTCGGCACCCGGAATGCCGCCAAACATGAGCAGCTGGTCGTATTCCTTGCGCTTCGCAGGGTCCGAAAGCGTGGTATACGCCTCGCTGACCTCCTTGAACTTGGCCTCGTCGCCACCCGTGTCGGGGTGGTACTTGGCGGCAAGCTTGCGGAAGGCCTTCTTGATGTCGTCCTGGGTGGCGTCGCGCTTCACGCCCAGGATGTCGTAGTAGTTCTTTCCAGCCATGCGAGGCAACGCCTCCTTTCGTAGTGGACATCTGGCACCAGCTGGACCAGCACCAGATGCAATGCTCGTGTGGCCTTACTTTTCTGCGGCCTCGGACGCCTCAGCCGGACGCTTGGGTCCGCCATAGGTCACCGTCACCATGGCCGAGCGAATGACCTTGCCGCCCATGCGGTAGCCCTTCTGGTACACCTGAGCCACCGTCTCGTCGTAGACGTCGGGGTTCTCCTCGCGGCCAACCGCCTGATGCATCAGCGGGTCAAAGGGCTCACCAGCGGGGTCAATCATCTCGACGCCCTCCTTGGAGAGGATGTCGAGCATCTTGTTGTGCACGGCCATGACGCCATCGACGAACTGAATCAGCTTCTCGTCGCCGTCAGCGTTCTGGGTGGCATGCTCGGAGGCACGCTCAAGGTCGTCGAGGATGGGCAGCAGGTTGGTCACCAGCTTCTCGGCGGCGCGCTCGCGCTCGGCGATGCGCTCGGCAGCGGTGCGGCGACGGTAGTTGTCCCAGTCGGCCTGAAGCCTCAGCAGGCGGTCGGCGGAATCGGCGGCCTCCTTCTTTGCAGCCTCAAGCTCGGCAGACATGTCATCGATCTGCGCCTGGGCGTTCGCGCGCTCCTGCTCGGCCTCGGCTGCCATGCTCTCCTCGGCAGCGGCAGCGCCAGCGCGCTTGGCCGCCTCGACCATGGCCTCCTCTTCCTCGGGCGTCAGCTCCTCGAACGGCTTAGCCGTGGGCTCCTCGTAGGTGGGGGCCTCCTCGGCAGCTACATCCTCAGCCTCGTTGTGCAGGTCCTCGTTCTCAACATCGATGGGCACCTTCACGTCACTATCCTTCCTTGCCACAATGGCGGGAGCGGTACAAGTGCCGCCCCCGCCACGGTCAATACACAGCTGTCTTGCAGGTCTTACTCGTCGACGACCTCGTAGTCGGCGTCAACCACGTCGTCGCCGCCAGGCTGGGCGCCTGCACCCGGGTCGGCCTGACCCTGCTGGTCGGAGTAGACGATCTCGGCGAGCTTGTAGCCAGCCTGCTGGAGCTTCTCGCCCGCAGCCTTGATGGCCTCAACATCGGTGCCG
Source organism: uncultured Coriobacteriaceae bacterium (assembly GCA_902766835.1). Lineage (GTDB taxonomy): Bacteria > Actinomycetota > Coriobacteriia > Coriobacteriales > Atopobiaceae > UBA1367. Next base: position 4,329 of record CACXFC010000170.1, read on the forward strand.
TCGAGGGCCTTCTTGGCCTCGTCGATGGCGGCCTGGACGTCGGCCTTGGTGTCGGCGGGAACCTTGTCGCCCAGCTCGTTCAGCGTCTGCTCGGTGGAGTAGGCAAGGCTGTCGGTCTGGTTGCGGACCTCGATCTCGTCCTTCTTGGCCTTGTCCTCCTCGGCGTGAGCCTCGGCGTCCTTGACCATGCGGTCGACTTCGTCGTCAGA
>CACXFC010000171.1 GCA_902766835.1 uncultured Coriobacteriaceae bacterium
CAGGCGCTCCTCGGCGGTGAGGGCCGTCTCGCCCTTGGGCGTGACCTTGCCCACCAGGATGTCGCCGGGGCCGACCTCGGCACCGATGCGGATGATACCGTCATCGTCGAGGTTGGCCAGCATATCCTCGCCCTGGTTGGGGATCTCGCGGGTGATCTCCTCGGGGCCAAGCTTGGTGTCGCGGGCATCGATCTCGTGACGGGAGATGTTGATGGAAGTCAGCAGATCCTGCTGCACCACGCGCTCCGACACGATGATGCCGTCCTCGTAGTTGTAGCCCTCCCACGGCATGTAGGCCACGGTGAGGTTGGCACCCAGGGCAAGCTCGCCGTGGTCGACGGACGGGCCGTCGGTAAGCGCCTGACCGGCCTCGACGTGCTCGCCGACCTGCACCACCGGACGGTGGTTGATGCAGGTGCTCTGGTTGGAGCGCTCGTACTTGGGCAGGTCGTAGGTCTCGATCTGGCCGGAGGCGTCGACCACCACGTGCGAAGCGTCGACCTCGATGACGGTGCCCGCGTGCTCGGCGCAGATGAGCTCGCCGGAGTCGTGCGCGGCAGCTGCCTCAAGGCCAGTGCCCACGAACGGCGCGGTGGCACGAATCAGGGGCACAGCCTGACGCTGCATGTTGGCGCCCATGAGGGTACGCTTGGCGTCGTCGTGCTCCAGGAACGGAATCAGGTTGGCGGCCACCGACAGCAGCTGGCGCGGCGAGACGTCCATGTAGTCGACGTCGGTGACGTCGACCTCGGCGGGAGCGCCGAAGGAGCCGTCGAAGTTACGCGTACGGGCGATGATGCGGTCTGCCTTGACCACGGCGCCCTTGCTGTTGACGCGCACGAACTCGCCGGTCTTGTTGTCGATCTGGGTGTTGGCGGGAGCGATGACGTGCTGCTCCTCCTCGTCGGCCGTCATCCAGGTGAACTCGTCGGTCACGCGCCCGTCGACCACGCGACGGTACGGGGCCTCGATGAAGCCGTACTCGTTGACGTGGCTGTAGAGGGCCAGCGAGCCGATGAGGCCGATGTTGGGGCCTTCGGGGGTCTCGATGGGGCACATACGCGCATAGTGCGAGTTATGGACGTCGCGAACCGCGGTGGGCACGTTGGTGCGGCGGCTGGAGCCCGACTTGTGGCCGGCGAGACCGCCAGGGCCCAGAGCGGACAGACGACGCTTGTGCGTGAGGCCCGACAGCGGGTTGTTCTGGTCCATGAACTGCGACAGCTGCGAGGAGCCGTAGAACTCCTTGATAGCCGCCACGATGGGACGGATGTTGATGAGCGACTGCGGCGTGATGTCGTCGGCATCCTGCGAGGCCATGCGCTCGCGGATGACGCGCTCCATGCGGCTCATGCCGATGCGGAACTGGTTCTGCACCAGCTCGCCTACGGTACGCACGCGACGGTTGCCAAAGTGGTCGATGTCGTCGACCTTCTTCTCGGAGTCGCCCTCATGCAGTGCGATGAGGTAGCGCAGCGCCTCGATGATGTCCTCGCGCGTGAGGACCTTCTCGTCGGAGTCGATGTCGAGGCCGAGCTTCTTGTTGATCTTGTAGCGACCAACGCGAGCAAGGTCGTAGCGCTGGCTGTTGAAGTAGAGGCCGTCGAGCAGCGAACGTGCGGAGTCGACGGTAGGAGGCTCGCCAGGACGCTGACGACGGTAGATCTCGATGAGGGCGTCCTCGCGCGTGGTGGCAACGTCACGCTCGAGCGTGGAGCGCACGACGTCGGAGTTGCCCAAGAGGTTCATGATCTCGTCGTCGGTCTCGGCATAGCCAAGGGCGCGCAGCAGCATGGTTGCGCTCTGACGACGCTTGCGGTCGATCTGGACGACCAGGTGACCGTGCTTGTCGACCTCAAACTCGAGCCATGCGCCACGAGCGGGGATGAACTGCACGTGATGAACGTCTACACCGTTGTCCTTCTCGGCGGAGAAGTACACACCCGGCGAACGGACGAGCTGCGAGACAACCACGCGCTCGGTACCGTTGATGACAAAGGTGCCACGCTCGGTCATGAGCGGGAAGTCGCCCATAAAGACGAGCTGCTCCTTGATCTCGCCCGTCTCCTTGTTGACGAAGCGCACATCAACAAACAGAGGGGCCTGATAGGAGATGTCCTTGGCACGGCACTCGGCGATGGTGCTTGGCGCGTCGCCAAACTGGTGCTCGCCAAACGTCACCTCCATCGTGCCAGCCGAGTTCTCGATGGGCGAGAATTCAGCAAAAGACTCGGCCAGGCCGTCGGTCATGAACCGCTCAAAAGATTCCTTCTGAACCGAGATGAGGTTGGGCAGTTCCATCGCGGCCTGAATCTTGCTGAAGCTCACGCGATTGCGCTTCTTGAGCTGCGCGTTTGGGGAAGACTTTGCGGTAGGCACCGGGCGTTTCCTCCTTAGGTAAGACGAATTAGCGGCAGTTGTCGCAATCTAATAAAGTAACGGAATAATCTCATTTGGTCAACGATTTAAGCTTGACTTTGCTCCGTATTTCGTTTATAGGAAACCGCGTTCGTTTTACCTGCGAAAACACACATTTCAAAATGTGGAGCTGCTGTGATGAATTGTACATGATAGCCTGTGTACGCCAAAACGTAAAGCACTAATTTGCCCGCATTTGGCGCAGGCGCCATTCATGGCCACCTAAGTATACGCCAGCAATTAGGGGACACGCCCTTTTTTGCCCCGCGGGGCAAAAAAGGGCGTGTCCCCTAATTGCCCTCCAACGTACATACGGCACAAGATAATCTGCGCGTGAGCTGGTGACGTAAAAAGGGTCGGGCCCATGCGGACCCGACCCCAGCAACACTCGTATGTGCCTGAAGTTACTTCAGGGTGACGGTGGCGCCGGCCTCCTCGAGCTGCTTCTTGGCGTCCTCGGCGTCCTCCTTCTTGGCACCCTCGATGAGGATCTTCGGAGCGCTCTCGACGGCCTCCTTGGCCTCCTTCAGGCCAAGGGAGGTGAGGGCACGGACGACCTTGATGACGGCGATCTTGTTGGAGCCGAAAGC
>CACXFC010000172.1 GCA_902766835.1 uncultured Coriobacteriaceae bacterium
CTTCTGCAGGAAGTCGTACACCTTGCCCTCGGTGCCGCGCACCTCGGGCTCGATGGCGATGCGGTACAGCGAGTTGGGGAAGCGGAAGGCGGCCGCCTCGACCTTGCCGGTGACCGACAGGGTGTCGCCCGTGAGGGCGTCAAGCTTGGGAACGACGCAGATGTCGCCAGCGGCAACAGTCTTAACCTCGGAGGTGTCGCGGCCCATCATGCTGTAGAGGTGGCCGAGACGCTCGGTCTTGCGCGTACGGGCGTTGGTCAGCTCGAGACCCGGCGTAACGGTGCCGGCCAGGACCTTGACGAACGACAGCTTGCCGTTCTGCGGGTCGTTCAGGCTCTTGAAGACGAAGACCACGGGACGGTCGTCGTCGGGATCGATGTCAAGCTGCTCGCCGTTGATCAGCGGGATGCGGCCAAAGTCGGCCATGGTGGGGAACCAAGCCACGGCGGCGTTGAGGATGGAGATGATGCCCTCTTCCTTGACGGCGGAGGCGGCAAAGGCGGGCACGAAGACGCGGTCGCGAATGGCGGTGGCCAGCAGGCCCTCGAGCTCCTCCTGGGTGATCTCTTCGCCCTCGAGGTACTTCATCATGATCTCGTCGTCAGCCTCGGCGACCAGGTCGACAAGCTCCTCGCGCGCGGTCTCGGCGGCATCGGCGAACTCGGCCGGAATCTCGGCCTCGACGACCTTGGTGCCCTCGAGGTGACGGGCCTTCATGTGAACGATGTCGATGATGCCCGAGAAGGCGTCGCCGGTACCCATGGGGATGGTGACGGCGCCCACGCGATTGCCGAAGCGCTCCTTGCAGGCATCGAGAGCAGCGTCGAAGTCGGACTCGGGACGGTCGAGGCGGTTGATGACTACAGCGCGGGCGATGGAGAGGTCCTCGGCGGCATACCACAGGCGGGTGGTGGTGGTCTGCGGGCCGTCGTTGGCGTCAACCAAGAACAGGGCCGTCTCGGCGGCGCTCATGGCCGTGTAGGCGTCACCTACGAAGTCGGGATAGCAGGGAGCGTCGAGGATGTTGATGCGGGTGCCCTGCCAATCGATGGGCGCCATGGTGGTGGAGATGGAGAATCCACGAGCGCCTTCCTGGCCGTCGTAGTCAAGCGTGGGCTTGGTTCCTGCATGGCCACCCAGACGCGTGGTCTTGCCCGTAAGATGCAGCATGGCCTCGGCCACCATGGTCTTGCCCGTGCCGGCCTGGCCGACGAGCACCACATTCTTGACAGGTACTTCCTTTGCCATCGTTCCTCCTAAAAACTCATGCAACCATCCTGCGCGAATCTCACCCGATGGTTGCGCCTTTCCAAGCTAGGCGTACGAAGCACGCATCTTTCACCATAGTCGCGTGGCTCCGTTAAACAAATGTCTTATCGGGAGGCGGTGTAGATGCACTGGTGGCTGTGCATGTTGCTGCTACACTAGAGCCATGGGATACAAGACCTACACCTGCCCTATAGCCAAGAGCTGCGGAGGCTGCGAGACCCTCGCGGTCCCCTACCCCCTGCAGCTCAAACGCAAGCAGCAGCAGATTCGCGAGCTGTTTGGCGACCTTCTAGGCGATGCCACCGACGAGCTTGTGGCACCCATCGTGGGTATGAAGACGCCTGTTGCCTACCGCAACAAAGCGGCCACACCCTTTGCACCCGGGCCGCGCGGCAGCATTCGCAGCGGGTTCTTTGCCAAGGGAACGCACCGCATCGTCAAGTGCCCGGCATGCCTGGTTGAAGACCCGCGCTGCCGGCGCGTGCTGAATTCGTTTGCCCGTACGGCGGAGCTCTGCCACGTGTCGGCCTACGACGAGGACAAGGGACGCGGCCTTCTGCGCCACGCCGTGGTGCGCGCCGGCTGGAAGACCGACGAGCTGCTGCTGACCATCGTGGCCAACGGCGAGCGGCTCCCCCGCGAGCGCGAGCTGGTGGGGCGCGTCCTCAAGCACGCGCATGATGTGACAGCCATTGCCCTCAATACCAATGTGCGCAAGACCAACGCAATCTTGGGCCCCACCTCGCGCCCCTTGTATGGCGGCGGGGTGATGCACGACGAGTTGCTGGGCGTCACCTTCGAAATTGGTCCCACCAGCTTCTACCAGACCAATCCCGCACAAACCGAGGTGCTCTATCGCCTGGCCATTGAAGGGGCACAGCTGGAGCGCGGCATGCGCGTGCTGGATGCCTATTGCGGCATTGGCACCATTGGCATGTGCGCAGCCGCCCAGGTAAGCGGCCTGCAGGTAGTGGGCGTCGAGGTTGGCAAGGGCGCCGTGGCAGACGCCAAGCGCAACGCGCGCGCCAACGGCCTGAGTAAGCGCTGCCAGTTTATCTGCGCGGATGCCACGGCTTACATGCATGACGCGGCAGCGCGTGGCGAGCATTTTGACGTGGTGATCATGGATCCGCCGCGCGCAGGTTCGACACCAGAGTTTCTGCACGGAGTGCAGGCACTTGCCCCGCAGCGCGTGGTGTACGTGTCGTGCAACGCCACCACGCAGCGGCGCGACCTCGAGCAGCTGTTTGCCGGCGGATACCGCCTAGAGCGCCTGACCCCGGTGGACATGTTCCCCCACACCAAGCATGTCGAGACGGTCTGTTTATTAACACATAAATGAACCGCATCACCAAGGGCCGGGAGCAGATCGTGAATAAGACCTTCGTGAAGATGATGGGCGAGCTCGGCTATGATGTAGAGCTGACATATAAGAAGAAGGTAAAACTATAATTATACTGATTACGGGCGCATCTTACACTGGAAAAACGCTTCTGGCGCAGAAGATGCTCGAAAAATATAAATATCCGTATCTGTCGATCGATCACCTGAAAATGGGTCTGA
>CACXFC010000173.1 GCA_902766835.1 uncultured Coriobacteriaceae bacterium
CCGTGGCCTTCCGCGCGCCAAGCTCTTTACCGACCTGGACAAGATGGTTGAGGGAGATACCTTTACCATCACCGTGCTCAACAAGACACTGACTTACGAGGTCGACCAGATTCGCATTGTCAACCCTGACGACATGAGTGACCTTGCCATCGAGCAGGGGGCAGACTACGTGACGCTCATTACCTGCACGCCCTATGGCATCAACACGCACCGTCTGCTGGTGCGCGGTCACCGCATCGAGAACATGACGGGTATGGTGGCCATTCCGCCCGAAGGTGTGCTGATTCCCAGCTACGTGGCGGTTCCGGCCGTAGCCCTGCCCATGCTGTTCGTCTACCTGGTGGGCGCGCTGCTGTACTTCCGCCTGAAGAGGCCGGGTTTGAACAAGGAGCGTGCGCTGCAGGAGCTGCGCGAGCTTGAGGAAAAGCGCGAGGCGGAATCTGCGCCAGGCAACAAGACAGTTGAATCCACCGAACCGCAGGCAAGCGACCAGGCACAGGCTAACGACGAGCCGCAGGCTAGCGAAGAACCTGGCAACAACGAAGAGCTGCAGGCTAGTGAAGAACCTCAGACCAACGAAGAGCCTGACAGCAACGAAGAGCCGGATACCAACGAAGAATCGCAGACCAATGAAGAGTAAACATAACCAGGGAAGGAGGCCGCATGCATAAGACAAGACTGAGCCGCATCGCTGTAGCGCTGGCCGTCTGCCTGCTTATGACATTTGCCCTTGGAGCCATATCGGCGCATGCCGACGACTGGGGCAGTGGCCCCAAGACGCTCACGGTTACCGCCGGTGACGAGATCAAGGAGGACATCGCCACGGCAGGCGTCGTGGTGGACGTGTACAAGATTGCCGATGCCACGCGCGACTCGATGTACCTCAAGTACAACTACGACCTCATCTCGCCCTTCCTGTCCGACGAGATCGTCGCCGCAATGGAAGCTGGGAAGTGGGCGGACCTTGCCGACGAGGCCGCCAAGGTGGTTAAGGCCACCATCGATTCCGGCGGCGAGAGCACGCTGGTGCACTTCCACGGCGAGCTAGACGAGACCATGAGCCTGGCCTCCGCTACCGACGAGGGCGATGGCGTCTACCTGGTACTTCCACACGGCGCTACCGAGGATACCTGCTCGCTCATTGCCAAGAGCAAGACCTACGTGTACACCTTCAGCCCCAGCATCATCGCGCTGCCCACCAAGGACGCAGTGGATGAGGAAGGGCACATCAACTCCGCCGTGGGCAACTGGATCCCCGATGCCGAGATCGTTCTGAAGGCATCGCGCGAGCTGCGCTTTGGCACCCTACAGATCGACAAGCACGTTACCGACTTCGCAGGCGAGCCTGCTACCTTCGTGTTCCATGTGGTCGATACCGAGACCGGTGGCGACATCTATGACAACTACGCTTCGGTCTACTACGACGGCGGCGACTCGCACAGCACGACGCTGACGCAGATCCCCGGCGGACTACAGCTGACTATCACCGAGGTGTACGCCGGCGCCCGCTTTGAGGCCGATGGCTCCACAACCGCAAGCACCACCATCGTGTCTGGCGAGACGGTGACCGTGTCGTTCAACAACAAGCGCAACGGCTCGGGCAAGGGTGGCCACGGCATTGAGAACCACTTTGAGTATGGCGCGGACGGCGACTGGCACTGGACTGCCACCCCCGCCGACTCGGCAGAAGCAGCATAAGGAGGTCAGGATGAAGCGATCACTTATTCCCCTGGCAGCCTTGGGAGCGGCCACCGTGCTGAGCGCGAGCATCGCTCCCGCATGGGCCTACTTTACCGACACGAGCAGCGCGACGGGCGGTATCCGCATCTACGTGGAACCCACCACCACCATCGAAGAGACCTACGGTGAGCGCACCAAGCACGTGGTGGTCAAGAACATTGGCAACAACAACGTGAGCGTCTACGCACGTGCGCGCGTGTATGCCAGCGAGGCCGTGGATATCAGCGGTTCTGGCTGGTCTGGCCCCGACAGCGACGGTTGGTACTACTTCGACGACCCCGTTGAGTGCGGCAAGGCCACCAACGAGCTGACGGTAAAGCTCACGTTCCCGGAGGGCGCCATAGAAGACGATCCCTACAACGTGGTGGTCATCTACGAGTCCACGCCCGTCCAGTACCACGAGGACGGCACGCCGTACGCCGACTGGGACTACATCTTGGATAACGGCACTGCAGAAGGGGGGAACTAACCATGCTGAAGAAGTTCTTTAGTTCTCCTGTTGTGTCGGGCATTGCCCTGGCGCTGGCAGTGGGCCTGATCCTGTTCGGCGGCATCAACGGCGTGCAGGCGGCACCGCGCATCGTCTCGGCAGACTACCGCGCGGAGGTCGTGCTCACCAACATCGAGACGGCGCTGGTGGAAAACGATGGCATTGCCGAGGGTGAGGAAGACCTGCTGGGCATGGAGCGCTTCCGCAAGCCGAACGGCATTGACGCCGAAGGCCATGGCTTCAAGATCGGTTACACCTACGACGAGAAGCTGTCCGTGCGCAACGTGGGCACCATTCCCCAGTACGTGCGTGTGAGCGTGTACAAGTACTGGCAGACGGCTGACGGCAAGCGCGTCGACCTTTCGCCCGAGCTCATCAAGCTGGGCTTTGTGACCGACGGTGGTTGGACCATCGACGAGGCCGCCTCGACGCGCGAGCGCACGGTGCTCTATTACGCGACCCCTATCGAGCCGGGCGAGGACACCACGCTCTTCATGAACACGCTGACGATCGACCCGGCAGTGGTGACGGCTGTGGCAGAGCTGACCGACGGTACCGAGGGATACAAGTACGAGGGCGTTGACTTCAAGATCAAGGCAACCGTGGACGCCGTGCAGACGCACAACGCCAACGATGCCATGATGAGCGCCTGGGGCCGCACGAACTAGGAGAGGAGAGAGCAACATGAAACGTATATTGGGCTTGATCCTCGCAACCGTTCTGGCGATGGCGGTGCCGTCGATGGCCTTGGCCGAGAGTCTGGCCGGCGGCAGCAACTGGCGTGTCACCTTCACCCAGAACGAGCGTCTTGAGGACAACTATTCCGAGCAGCAGTGGGCCGACGAGATGGGTGGCCTGCAGCCGGGCGACGACATCACCTTTACGGTTGCGCTGAGCCACGAGCATTCGACCTCGGCCGACTGGTACATGGCCAACGAGGTGCTGAAGTCGCTGGAAGCGGGCGTGGCCCAGGGCTCCGCCTACCAGTACCTGCTTACCTACGAAGGTCCGTCCGGCAATAAGACGCTCTACGACAGCCGCGTGGTGGGCGGCGACAACACCGGTGGCCTTATAGATGCCACAAACGCTCTGGACGAGTTCTTCTATCTTGACACCCTTTCGAAGGGACAGAAGGCGCGCGTGACGCTCAAGGTGACCCTTGACGGCGAGACTGAGGGCAACGCGTACTTCGACACCTTGGCGCGCCTGAAGATGCAGTTTGCCGTGGAGCTGAACAACACTCCGGGCAAGCGCAACGAGACGCGCACCAAACTGGTGAAGACGGGCGACGACACCAGGCTGTTCCCGTTCTATGTGGCAATGGTCGTGAGTGGCGGCCTGCTGCTTGCGCTGAGCGTGCAGAGCATTCGCGAGCGCAAGATGGAGCGTGAGGAGGCCGAGCGATGAGAAGACTGACTAACGCGCTGCGCGTGGCGCTTGTTGCGCTGCTTGCTGCCCTCGTTCTTGCTACGCCTGCCTTTGCGGACGAGCCCTACACCTACAAGGTGCGCGTGCTTGCGGGCAAGGAGGGCACGGTCAACGGCAAGAACATCGACGAGGTGTCGGGCATTGCCGCAGGTACCGAGATTACCCTGAGCACGCTGTTCAACGCGCAGGCTACCAATGAGACCTACTACGTCAAGGGCTTCCGCGTGAGCGGACAAGACAACCTCGACGGCCTCAAGGACAACGTTGTGGTCAACGAGGACATGGACTTTGTGGTGTCCTACGGCGTGCGTGGCGACATGGTGAGCTACACGCTCAACTTCGTCGAGCAGGGCTCGGGGAACGTGCTGGCCAACCCCATTACGCGCTATGGCAAGAAGGGCGACAAGCCCGTGGCTGCCTACGAGTACGTGGAAGGGTATCGCCCGCTGTACCGTAACATCACCGGTACGTTGGGCGAGGACGGCACCAACAACTGGACCTTCGAGTACGTGCGCCTGGCCACGGGTGAGACGGTTACCACCACCACGGTGACGACGGTGGGGGGCGGAACCGCTGCTGCGGTGGCTCCTGCTGCTGGTACTGCTACCGCTGGTACAGCCGCTGGTGGCGCTACTGCGGGCGGTGCGGCCGCCGGTGGAACCGAGGGCACCGAAGGTACGACCGGCACGGGCACCACGGCGACGGAGAATCCGCCGGCAACGCAGGAGATCTTGGACGTTGACAACCCGTTGGCCGCCCCCGGAACGGGCACGGGTACCGGGACGAGCACTGGCACGGGTAGCGGCACCGGTACGACCGGCAGGGGCGGACTGCGTGGCATGCTGGTACCGATTCTCGTCATCCTTCTGGTGGCGCTCATGATGTTCATCCTGTTCATGCTGTTTGCGAAGAGGAATGCCAAGCAGGACGAGGAACAGAAGGACGGCAGCGAGAAGCCAAGCGAATAGACTTTCACGGGAACTAACGGACACGTCCCCTTTGCCCAACAGGGTAAAGGGGGCGTGTCCCTTAGTTACTACGCGAAGCCGTATTTGTCGTATGAGACATCCGTCTCACCCGTCAATTTCGGCTTCAAATCACCGAATAAAGCCGATATTGTCTGGTGAGTCATCTGTCTCACCAGACAATATCGGCCTCGCGAGTGTGCCCCAGTGCGCGTTCGGGCGAGCGCGATAGAATAGGTGCGCCGAAAGGAGAGATCATGGCTGCTGACACACACGACATCTCGCGCGACTGCTTCATGCTTACAGGGAGCCTTGCTCGGCAAGGCTATGACTGGTGGTGGCATTCGTTTACTGCCCATCATGCGCAAACCGGCGAGGAGCGGGCGTTCTTCATCGAATTCTTTCTCGTTAACCCGGAGCTGGGTGGCCCAGAGCCGCTCTTTGGCATGGGCCCTGACGGCGTGCGCGACGGCAGGAAGCCCTCCTATCTCATGGTGAAGGCAGGCACATGGGGCACAGGAGCCAAGCAGCTCCATCGCTTCTTTGCATGGGACGATGTTGAGCTTGGGCGGGGCGTGCCGTTCTGGGTGTCGGCCGATGACTGCCTTGCATGTGAGACCGACCTCATCGGGCGCGTACGCGTGACGCCGGAGGAGAGCGCAGCACACCCCGAATGGATGAGCGACGCGGGAGACATAGCCTTCGACCTGCATATCAACAAGCAGATCGCCTTCAATGTGGGCTATGGGGCCAGCGAACCCATCCGCGCGACCGAGGCGTTCCAGATGTTCTGGCACGCGGAGGGCATCAAATGCGCCTATACGGGAGACGTCTTCCTTGATGGCGAGCGTTATGTGGTAGATCCCGAGACCTGTTTTGGCTATGCCGACAAGAACTGGGGAAGCGACTTCACGAGCCCTTGGGTGTGGCTTGCCAGCAACGACATCACCAGCAGGCTATCTGGCGAGCGCCTGCGCGCAAGCGCGTTGGAGATAGGTGGCGGCAGGCCGAAGGTCGGCCATCTCGCGCTCGATCGCAAGCTGCTGGGAGAGCTGGTGTACGAGGGCGAGCCATACGAGTTCAACTTCTCGAAGCTGTGGACGGGAAGCCAGACGCACTTTGCCTGCCACGAGACCGAAACGCACATCGTCTGGCACGTTGAGCAGGAGACCTTCACGGCGCGACTGATTACCGACATCACCTGCCCGAAGGACGAGATGCTGCTCATCCGCTACGAGGCGCCGGACGGGCAGGCGCGCCACACACGCCTGTGGAACGGCGGTACTGGCACCGGCCGCGTGCAGTTGTTCGTGCGCGAGGGTTTCGACTGGGAGCTAGTCGAAGACATGGACGTGGCGCACGTGGGCTGCGAGTACGGCGAATACGACGCAACGAAACCCTACGGACAGCACGCCTAGACCTTCTGGTGGGAAAGTGCGCTGAAATTAAGGGACACGCCCTTTTTGCCCAGCTGGGCAAAAAGGGCGTGTCCCTTAATTGCCAATTGTTACCTGCGTCCGTATAAGCGGGCGAAGGTGGGGACAATCTCTGCCAGCACGTCTTGGTAGGCGCAGGATTCATCCGTAAGGTAGCAGACGTTCTGCCTGCGGCAGCCTCCGTTGCAGATGCGCGCGTAGGGGCAGGTGGCACAGGGGGTGCGGCGGCAGTCTTGCCCTGCAAGGAAGGCCGTAGTGCTCGTAGACGTACCAAGCTCGCGCAGGGGTGCATCGGCAAGGTTTCCCAGCAGATACTCGTCTAGGCAATAGAAGTCACAGGGGTATACGTCGCCGTTGGACTCTACGACGTACTGCACGGTACAGCGGCCAAGCATGCCGCACTGGTAGGGCGGATGGCCCATCAGCATGCCCAGCACGTTCTCGAAGAGGTTGACGCGCACCATACGGCCCTGTTGTGCGGCCTTTTGCCAAGCGCGGAAGAAGCCCAGATAGAAGCTCCGGTAGTCTTGCGGGCGCAGGCTCATGCCGTCGTTGGAGTCGTCGAGTGGAGGCAGGCAGGGGATGAGCTGCACGTCCTCAAACCCATGGCTGAGGTAGAACTGCATGAGCTGCTTGGGCTTTTGTGCCAGCTGTCGCGTCACCACGGTGAGCACGTTGAACTCCACGCCTGCAGCACGCAGCAGCTCGATTCCGTCCATTACGCGGGCGTAGGCGCCCTCGCCGGTAGCGTCAAAGCGGAAGCTGTCCATATTGGAGCGAGGCCCGTCAAGACTTACCCCCACTAAAAAGCCGTGCTCGGCAAAGAACGCTGCACACTCCTGCGTAAGTAGTGTGGCATTGGTCTGCAGCGACCAATGCGGAGTCACGTTGGGATACTGCGCCATCTCGCGTGCAAACTGCTGGAACCAATCCAGCCCGGCAACAGTTGGCTCTCCTCCTTGGAAGCTGATGTTCGCATCGCCGGAGAAGTCCACTGCCTCGGCCAGCCGCTGGGCCAACAGCGCAGCGGTTGCCGGCTGCATGATCCCATGCCCCGCTACCTCGCGCGAGGAGGCCACGTCGGCATAGAAGCAATAGCGGCAGCGCAGGTTGCAGGCACTGCTTGCCGGCTTGACCATAACCGATATGGTGCCCATGATTGCCTCCCTGCCGTCCGCTCGCATGCAAAGCGTGCGACAAAGATGGTAGCAGCTTGCTCGATTGGCGCGACGCATGGCATCAACTTGTAAGATGGGACGTACCGTCTTTCGGTGGAGAAGGAGCTACCAATGGCAGACAGGCCCAACATTCTCTGCTTTGTGGCAGACCAGATGCGTGCTGATGCACAGCATTATCTGGGCAATCCTGCGGCGCATACGCCCAGCATGGACTCGCTGGCGGGGGAGGGCGTAGCTTTCGAGAACGCCTACTGCCAGAATCCCGTGTGCGTGCCCAGCCGCTGCAGCTTCCTCAGTGGTCTGTATCCGCATACTACGGGGCATCGCACCATGGGCTTCCTCCAAAACGAGGATGAGCCCAACATCTTGCGCACCATGAAGGATGCCGGCTATGAGGTCATCTGGATTGGCCGCAACGACGTGATTCCCGGCACCCGTCCCAAGACCGCCTACTGCGACGAGTATTACGACGGCGTCAGTCCAAAGAACCAGCGCGATGCCTGCATTGATGCCATCAAGTCGGGCGCGCTCGATCATGGCCCGGCTGGCAGGGCGATGTCAGACTGGGACCCCGACAGCTACTCCTTCTACATCGGAGAGACTGAGCCGGGCGGCTATGGGCGAGCCGACGATGGGTGCGTGGAGGCAGCGCTGGCATACCTTGATCGCTATGCGGCGGGCGCGCAGGACAAGCCGTTCTTCGTGTACTGTACGCTCACCTTCCCGCACCCACCATACGGTGTGGCCAGGCCTTGGTATGGCATCACCGTCCGCAACGCCCTGCCGCCGCGTATCCCGCGCCGCGAAGATGGCCCGGCCATGATTGCCGAGACCGTGCGCAAGATGGACCTTGACCCCCGCTGGCCGGAGGAGAGGTGGAACGAGCTGCGCGCTACCTATTTGGACATGTGCTCCAAGTTTGACAGCCAGCTGGGTCAGCTGGTTGGCAAGCTCAAGGAGACGGGCCTGTTTGACGATACCTCCGTCTTCGTGTTCTCCGACCATGGCGACTACACCGGCGACTATGGCTTGGTCGAGAAGGTGCAGAACTGCTTCGAAGACACGCTGACCAACGTGCCGCTCATCGTGAAGCCGGCAAAGGGCATCGAGTGCAAGCCGCGCGTGACCCCGGCCCTGGTGGAGCTCAACGACCTGTGCGCCACGCTTGCCGACATGTGCGACATCGACCTTGGCTACGTTCAGTACGGCACGTCGCTTTTGCCGGTGCTTGCGGGCGACGATGCGGGCAAGCATGCCGTGTTCAGCGAGGGTGGCCGTGGCTTTGGCGACCGTCCGTCCATGGAGCTGGGCCACGACGACCCGCACGACATGTACTGGCCGCGCATCTCCACGCAGCACGAGGAAGGCCCCAACCATACCCGCGCAACGATGATCCGCATGGGCAACCTTAAGTACACCATGCGTCTCTACGAGCGCGACACCCTGTATGACCTGGACCTCGACCCGCACGAGCAGGCCAACCGCATCGACGACCCGGCCTACGCCGAGAGGGTCGCACAGATGCGCGAGCGCCTGCTCACCTGGTACCAAGAGACCGCCGACTGGGTGCCCAACCGCAAGGACATGCGTTAACCTGCGTTTTTGTGCGCCCGCTGAGACCTTGCGCCAGCGGGTGCACCTTTCTCCTTGAAAGAGGCCTTCCATGCTCTATCTCATCTATGCCTTGGTCATCATTGTGGCAACCTCGCTTGGGGCGGTGGCGGGCCTCGGCGGCGGCGTCATCATAAAGCCTCTGCTCGATCTGGTTGGCGCTCATGATGCGGCCGCCATCAACATCTACAGCAGCGTGGCCGTCTTCGTGATGTGCTGCGTGAGTCTGACCAGACAGCTGCGTGCGGGCTTTCAGCTTGACAAGCAGATGGTGCTCTGCGTGTCTCTAGGCTCGCTTCTGGGCGGTGTGGCTGGCGACAAGGTCTTCTCTGCGCTTACCGGCTCGTTCGACAATCACCTGGTGAAGGCCGTGCAGGCAGGCGTGCTAGCGGTGGTGCTGGGACTCATCTTCGTCTACACGCTCAAACAGGATCAGATGCCCAGTTGGAAGCTTAAGAGCCCCGTTGCCATCTTCGTTGCGGGCTTAGCACTGGGAGCGCTTGCGGTCTTCCTGGGCATTGGGGGAGGCCCGCTTAACGTGGCGGCGCTCAGCCTGCTGTTCAGCCTCGGTGCCAAGGAGGGTGCGGTCTACAGTCTGGCCATCATCTTCTTCTCACAGCTTTCCAAGCTGGTGCTTTCTGCTACGAGCGGGGCGCTTTGGGCGGTTGATCTCAGCTTCGTGCCCTTTGTGGTAATTCCCGCCATTGCTGGCGGGGTCATTGGCACGCACTTCAACCGCAAGCTCTCCGAGGAGGGCGTGCGCAAGATCTACGTCTTCGTGATGGGTCTGCTGCCTCTCATCTCGCTCTTCAACTGCATTACCAACCTGCTGGCACTGTAGCGTAGGGCAATTAAGGGACACGCCCTTTTTTGCCCCGCGGGGCAAAAAAGGGCTCTTCGGGGTTTCTGGTGGGTAGCACAGTCTAGGCGGGCGAGCAAGCGAGGGCGTCGAACGTGAGGCCCCCGAGCCTGAGGAA
>CACXFC010000174.1 GCA_902766835.1 uncultured Coriobacteriaceae bacterium
GAGAACCGACCCCAAGGCACGCGCATGTGCGGAAACAGGCCCCAGGGCTCACGGGTGTGCGGAAAGGGGTACGCCCCCGGCGCGCGTCAGCTGGCCCTAGCCCATGCTCCCCAGCTTGATGTCGGTCCACTCCTCAAGGTAGAGGTCGGCTGCCGCGCGCACGCGGTCGAGCTGCTGCGACTCATGACCCGAGCATACGGCGCAGGTGATGAAACCCACGCCGTGTGCAGCCAGAAGGCCGGGTTCTATGTCCTCGAAGACCATGCAGCGGCTTGGGGCGACGCGCATTCTGCGTGCCGCCTCAAGGTATATGTCGGGCTCGTCTTTGGTGGTGCCCATCTCGCGCCCGTGAATGCAGACGTCGAAGAGGGAGTTGATGTCCACTAGCTCCATGGAGCTGGTGAGTTCGGGCTCGTTGGCGGTGGCCAGGGCCACGGGAATGCCCAGCGCGCGCAGGGCCCGGATGTAGGCTTCGGCGCCGGGCCGCAGCTCGACTTTGGTGCGGTAGAGCGCGTGGCTCAGGCGCGTCCACTCCTCGCAGATGTCTTTTGGGTCCTCGTCGAGGCCGTAGGTCTCTATGGTGTACTGGGCGCCCGCCGAGAAGCCTAGGACGGCCAGCCTGCGCGCGTACTCCTTGGTGTAGGGAATGCCGCGCGCCCCCAGAAAGGCGCGGTCGACCTCTTCCCATATCCAGCCGGTGTCGGAGATGGTCCCGTCGAAGTCGAAGATGGCGGCGTCGAAGGCCGGTGGCCAGAGTTGTGCCGGCGCGTTTCCCACGTGGTGCTCCTTTGCATACGAAAACGTGTTGAGTCTATCAGAAGCGCTGCTGTGGGCTTGTTGCCACCGCGGCAGAGGGGCTGTGGCGGCGGCTCTGGCCTTCCCGTGAGGTGGACAAAAGGCACCGTACGACGGCTTAGTGGTGGGGGATGCCTTTTTGTTTCGGGAGTGTTACTCTACCCTATATGCACATTAGGTCTTATTTCATGCGAAAGAAGGTTGTGTCAAATGGCTGACGAGCAGCTCAAGCGTGAGGCGCACGAGTACGTCGAGCGCGTCTGGGAGGACGTGGTAAAAGACATCGAGACCCTGGTGGCCATCCGCTCGGTCGAGGATATGGAGCATGCCGAGCCGGGCAAGCCCTATGGTCCCGCTCCGTTCGAGGCCCTGCAGAGTGCCGTGGACATCGCGGCGCGCATGGGCATGGATGCGCATAACTGCGAGGGTAAGATTGGCTACGCCGACGTGGCAGGTGCCTCTCCCAAGCAGATTGCCATGATCGGTCACACCGACATCGTCCCCGAGGGCACCGGCTGGCACTACGACCCGTTCAAGGTGACCCGCAAGGACGGCTACCTCATCGGCCGTGGCGTGCTTGACGACAAGGGCCCCACGGTGCTGGCGCTCTACGCGGCCAAGTTCTTCGCCGACAAGGCGGCCAAGGAGGGCAAGGCCAATCCGTATACCATCCGCGTCATTATTGGCAACAACGAAGAGACCGAGATGCGTGACGTGGACTGGTACCTCGAGAACTTCGAGCAGCCCGAGTTCCTCTTCACCCCCGATGCCGACTTCCCGCTGATCTGTGGCGAGAAGGGCGGCTACTCCGCCTACATCGAGTCGGGCAAGATCTCTGACGTCATCGTCGACTTCGACGGCGGCACGGTGGGCAACGCGGTGGCCGGCGAGGCGACGGCAATCGTGCGTGCCAACGCGGCAGACC
Organism: uncultured Coriobacteriaceae bacterium; assembly: GCA_902766835.1. Lineage (GTDB taxonomy): Bacteria > Actinomycetota > Coriobacteriia > Coriobacteriales > Atopobiaceae > UBA1367. The sequence continues at coordinate 1,721 of CACXFC010000174.1, forward strand.
TTCCTGCTGCCGAGCGCATCGACATCGAGGAGGCTGGCGAGGGCCTGGCAAAGCTCACTGCCCACGGTATTGGCTGCCACGCCTCGACCCCCGAGGGCTCCATCAACGCCATCGGCCTCATTGTCGACTACCTGCTTGCCAACAACCTGTGCTCCGAGGCCGAGCGCAAGTTCCTGAAGTTCGAGCACCTGGTGTTTGCCTCCTATGACGGCTCGACCCTGGGCATCAAGAGCGAGGACCAGCGCCTGGGCGCCCTCACCTGCATTGGCGGAACCATGCGCACGAAGGACGGCGTCTTTACCCAGACCATCGACAGCCGCTATCCCGAGTCCATTACCGGCGAGCAGATCACCAAGACGGTGGGCGAGCTCGCGGAGCGCTATGGCGCCAAGCTGACCTGCGACCTCGACATGGTGCCCTCGTACCAGTCGCCCGACTCCGCGCCCATCCAGACGCTGGTCGACACCTACAACGAGTTCACCGGCCGCAATGGCGAGGCCTACTGCATCGGCGGCGGCACCTACGCACGTCACTTCAAGTGCTCCGGTGCCTTTGGCCCCAACGATCCTCTTGACCCGATGCCCGAGTGGGTTGGCGCCGAGCACTCCGCCGACGAGGGCTTCTCCGAGGAGCAGTTCAAGCGCGCCCTCCAGATCTACATCGTCTCGCTCGCACGCCTCATGAAGCTCGAGTTCTAGGAACCTGGCGCTCACACGAGCCGTACCCCTGTTCCTGAAGATGAGTCAATCGGGGCAGTGGTGACTGCTTCGGCTAACTCAGTGGGCAATTAAGGGACACGCCCTTTTTTGCCCCGCGGGGCAAAAAAGGGCGTGTCCC
>CACXFC010000175.1 GCA_902766835.1 uncultured Coriobacteriaceae bacterium
ACCGCCGCTGCCGGCATTGACGACGACTACGATCCCCTCGAAGACGACGAGCTGTAAGGGAGGCTGCGAAATGTCTGAGAACACCACCGCCATCAAGGTCTCACCCAACAAGCGTTACTCCCAGTACTTTTGGCGGAGCTGGGCCATCCAGGACTCCTGGAACTACGAGCGTCAGATGAACATGGGCTTCCTCTACGGCATCGCCCCCACTATCGACCGCCTCTACCCCGACCAGAACGACCCGGCGCAGGTTGAGAAGCGCAAGGAAGCCTACCGTCGCCACATGGCCTTCTACAACTGCACCCCGCAGACCTCCGCGTTCGTGCTCGGCCTCGCTTCCTCGATGGAGGAGGAGTACGCCCGCGACCCCGAGAACTTCGACCCCGAGACCATCAACGCCGTGAAGACCTCGCTCATGGGCCCGCTCTCCGGTATCGGCGACTCGTTCTTCCAGGGCACGATCCGCACCATCGCCTTTGGCCTGGGCACCGCCCTTGCCACGCAGGGCTCGATGCTTGGCCCCGTGCTCGCCATGGTCATCTCCGCGGCCTTCTCCATCCCCATTACCTGGTACGCCGGCAAGTTTGGCTATGAGATGGGCAACAGCTTCCTCGACCGCCTGCAGTCCGGCACCATGGAGAAGATCATGTATGCCTGCGGCATCGTTGGCCTGATGGCCATCGGCGGCATGGTTGCCACGCTGATTGGCATCACCACTCCGCTCACCTTCTCCGAGGGCACCGTCGTGCTGCAGGACATCCTGGACGGCATCGTCCCGATGATCCTCAACCTCGCTGCCGTCATGGGCATGTACTGGCTCGTGAAGCACAACGTCAAGACCAGCTGGCTGCTTGCCATCTGCATCATCGGCGGCATCGTGCTCAACGCCCTCGGCCTGCTCGCCTAGCCCTTCCTTGGGGGCTCCCTTTCCCCGTGTGACGGGAGCCCCCTTCCCTGAATTCCCCAACGCCCAAAACGCGGCGTTCCAAAACCAGTACGCAGCAAAAGGCTGCACCTTAGAAAGGATTTGAACCAATCATGTCGCACCACACCATCGACCTTGCCAACGTCAAGAACATCGTCTCGCAGATTCTTGCCGACCACGACATCAAGAGCGTCGCCTTCGTCGGCTGCGGCGCCTCCAGCTCCGAGCTCTACCCTGGCTACTACTTCCTGCGTGACACCGCCAAGCAGATTCGTCCCTTCCACTACACCGCCAGCGAGTTCAACCAGGACACGCCTGCCTGGGTTGACGAGACCGCACTGGTCATCACCTGCTCGCTTGGTGGCACCACGCCCGAGACCATCGAGGCCAACCACACCGCCAAGACCCATGGCGCAACCGTTGTGGCCGTGACCCACGCCGCCGGCTCTGCCCTCACCGAGGAGGCCGACTACACCATCGTCCACGGCTTCGAGCTCAACTACGCTGCCAAGATCGAGAAGATGGGCTACGTCATTGCGCTGGCCGTTGAGGTTCTGAACCAGGTTGAGGGCTACGAGCACTACGACGCCATGCTCGACGGCTTTGACAAGATCTTCGACCTGGCCGAGGCCTCTGCCAACCATGCCAAGGGCTTTGCCGCCGAGTTCGGCCGCGCCTACAAGGACGACCCCGTGATCTACTACATGAGCTCCGGCGCCTCTCTCGACGTGGCGTACTCCAGCTCCATCTGCCTCATGATGGAGATGCAGTGGGTCAACTCCGGCAGCTTCCACTCCGGCGAGTTCTTCCATGGCCCCTTCGAGATCACCGACAAGGACGTGCCGTTCGTCCTGCTCATGAACGACGGCAAGACCCGCAAGGCCGATGCTCGCGCCCTGACCTTCCTCAACCGCTTCGATGCTAAGGTGACGGTTGTCGACGCCAAGGACTACGGCCTGTCCGGCGAGATTGCCAGCAGCGTGGTGACCTACTTCAACCCCATGCTGCACACCGCGGTGTTCCGCACCTACGCCGAGGCCCTGGCCGAGGAGCGCAACCACCCGCTGACCGTCCGCCGCTATATGTGGAAGCTCGAGTACTAAGTTCAGCCATGTGCAGGCAACGGTGCCTGCTGGGAGGGCCCGCCACGGCTTCTGGGCTGTGGTGGGCCCTTCTTTTTTGGCGCATGCAGGAAATGGAGCAGAAAGATGCTGAAAGCGGTTCTTTTTGACATGGATGGCGTACTGGTTGACACCGAGAGCTTCTACAACAACCGTCGCGCGGCGTATCTGGCCAGCGCATTGCCCACCTACGATGGCCCGTGGGACTTTGCGGGGTCAAACGACCGGGCCATCTGGGAAACGATCGTGCCAGACGACATCGAACTGCGCACTCGGCTGCATGCGGGCTACGACGCATATCGTGCCACCCACCGCGAGGATTATGCCGCCCTGCTCAACCCCGATGCGCCCGCAACGCTCAAGGCCCTGAAGGCGAGAGGCCTGATGGTGGGTATCGCCTCCAGCTCAAGCGTTGACATGATTGAGCGCATGCTGCAGGAGACTGGCCTAAAATCGCTGGTAGATACCTATGTAAGTGGATGCGACATGCCACGTCACAAGCCGGCTCCCGATGTGTACCTTGCCTGCATGGAGCAGCTTGGGGTGTTGCCCGCCGAGTGCGCTGTTGTAGAGGACTCGCCGACCGGTATCGAGGCGGGTAGGGCGTCTGGTGCATGCGTGATTGCGCTTTCCCAGTTTGTGCAGTCAGGCACGGATCAGTCTGCGGCAGACGTGGTAATTAGTCGCCTTGCTGCCCTGGCGGAAGTGCTGTGAGTCTCGCGGGTTGCGTGCACGGCCTCTGCGCCCTTCCATTGGTGACGCACATTGGTCTACTCTTTGATAGAAAGAACCTTTGGCAAAGGAGGGCTTGTGGCTGCTATACGCAACGTCGTGTTTGATATGGGTGGCGTGCTCATGGATTGGGACCCGGTCAAAATCAGCCATGCGCTGTGCTCCAATCCCGATGACGCAGCGCTTTTGGCGCATGCGGTCTTTGACTCGCGCGAGTGGGGCTGGGTCGATGCGGGCGCCATAAAGCCTGAGACCGTTGCTTGGACAGCCAAGCTCAAACTGCCCGAGCGCCTGCATGAGCTCGCCGACGTCTTTGCCTTGCATTGGTATGACGAGTTTGAGCCCCTTCCTGCCATGGGTGAGCTTGTGCGTGAGCTCAAAGACCAGGGCTATGGCGTGTACCTGCTCTCCAATGCTGGTCCTACGTTTGCCTGCTATCGCGACCGCATACCTGCCATCGATGTCTTTGACGGTATCCTCGTGTCGTGCTACGAGCATGTGGTCAAGCCGGACGAGGCCATCTACCAGCTGTTCTGCGAGCGCTACAACCTTGAGCCCGCAAGCTGCCTGTTCATCGACGACCTTGAGCGCAACGTGATTGGTGCGCAACGAGCAGGCATGCAAGGGTACGTGTATGACGGCGACGTTGAGGCGCTGCGACGTCACATCGCATCCCAAGCGGAGAAGAACGCATGAAGCGCATCCTTGTCATAGCTACGGGAGGGACCATTGCCTCGCTGCCTGCCGAGGATGGCTTGGGCGGGCTGGCTCCCTCGTTGGGCGGCGACGAGCTGGTGGCGCGGGTGCCGCTGATCAGCGAGCTCTGCGACATCGACGTGGTCCAGCTCATGAACATCGACTCGACGAACATGACGCCCACGGGCTGGCAGCGCATCGCCGCTCAGATCGAGCGCGCCTACGACGCCTACGATGGCTTCGTGATTCTGCATGGCACCGATACCATGGCTTACACCGCGGCAGCGCTCTCGTACTTGGTACAGGGTAGCCCCAAGCCCATCGTGCTCACGGGCTCGCAGCAGCCTATGAGCGCGCCCTTCACCGATGCCAAGCTCAACCTGTACCAAAGCCTGCTATGGGCATGCGATGACGCAGCGCACGACGTGTGCGTGGTCTTCGACGGCAAGGTCATCGTGGGGACGCGCGCCCACAAGCAGCGCACCATGAGCTTCAATGCATTCACAAGCGTCAACTGGCCGCTTGCTGCCATCATCCGTGGTGGACGGGTGGTCCGCGAGGGTGGAGGCACAGGTGTGGCATCGGCAGGTTCGGTGCGACCCCTGTTCTCTCATACGCTTGACGAGCGGGTGGTTGTGCTCAAGCTTACGCCGGGCCTTCAGCCGTCGGTCTTCGAGGCGCTGAGCGCTAGCTGCTCGGCGGTCATTCTCGAGACCTTTGGCATTGGCGGCATACCTACCGGTTTTGAGAAGACGCTTTTTAACTGGGTGGATGCCGGCCATACTTTGGTTCTTACCACGCAGGTGCCCGAGGAGGGGCTCGACCTTGGCGTTTACGAGGTAGGCCGTGCATACGCGGAGCGTCCGGGCATTCTGCTCGGCGCCGACATGACGGTGGAGGCCCTTGTGGCAAAAACCATGTGGGTCTGTGGCACGGCAAGCAGTCGCAGCCTTCGCGAGCGCCTGTTCTACCAGCCCATCAATCACGACCGCCTGGCCTGACGTGCTCAGTGCGCGTCCATTTCAAAGGGGCAGGCGTCGCCCCTTTGAAATGGACGCTGCCAATCCCTCATCTACTATTAATCACCCGCTCAGGTTGGCTTCATTTCTGAATCGCATCATATGAGCCGTCAAGAGGTACGGCCAAAACCGAGGCCAACCAAGAAGGGGTGTTGATCATGGAGATGCTGGAGAAGGTCGAGCGCGTCCGCGAGAAGTGCAACGTGAGCTACGAGGAGGCGCGCAAGGCGCTGGAAACCTGCGACGGCGACGTTTTGGATGCAATCATCATGCTGGAGAACGCGCGCAAAGCAACGGAGCGCATTCCGACGGCTGACGTTCCGCCGGCGCCCGAGGCCGCCTATGAGCTGCCTGAGGCTTATGCTGCTACAAACAGCGCAGCTGGGACCGAGGCCAGCAAGGCGTCTAGGGCCACAAACGTCTGGAAGCGTTTCTGCACCCGCTGCAAGGAGCTTTGGAATGCGGGCATGGAGATGTCCTTCATAGCCGAGCGCAAGGGCGAGCAGGTGTTTGCCCTTCCGGTGGCAATCGTTGTGCTGGGGCTCCTGTTCTGGGGTGCATCCCTCTGGCTGCTGGTGATTGGGCTGTTCCTCGGCTTCCGCTATCGCATCGAGGGTGGCAGCAGGGTTGCTCAGACCGTCAATGATGCCATGGACAAGGCGGCCGATGCTGCCGAGGGCGTCAAGCAGAGCATCGCGTAGGCAAAAGAAACCAAAGTCTCGTAACAGAGGCGATAGATAAGGTGCGACGGCCGATGGACATGGCTCCACCGGCCGTCGCTGCTTTCATGCCTGCATTCGCATGGGGCGGGCAGCTGCGAAAAGCAGCGATTTCTTGAGCGCTATGTTGCTACGGTGGTAGAGGCGCGGGCCTAGCATTCGCCGAGAGGGCAACGCTTGTCTCGGTGTGCTGCGCAATACTTATGTGTGCAGTGAGCCAATGGAGTGGGAGGCGCGTATGCATCGCATAGCTATCGACATCGGAGGAACGCAACTTCGCATTGCCCTAGTTGACGAGGACTACCACATTGTTGAAGTGCACAAGACTGCTAATGACCGCACGCGCGATGCGTCTGCCAATTGTGCGCCGCTTGTTGAGTGGATTACCGCCAAGCAGCACCAGGGCTTTGAGCTGGCAGGTATTGGCATTGGAAGCCCTGGCCCGCTTGATTTGCGTGCGGGTAAGGTGCTCAATCCGCCCAACCTCGTCGGTTGGGACAACTTCGAGATTGTGCGCTACTTTGCCGAGGCAACCGGCCTTCCCACCTACCTCAATAACGATGCCAACGTGGCGGGTCTTTCCGAGGCGCTGCTGGGTGGCGGCAAGGGATGCGAGTCGGTCATCTTTCTGGGCCTTTCCACGGGCTTTGGTGGCGCCTTCGTTTACAAGGGCGAGCTCATCAATGGCGCGCACTGCAACACGGCCGAGTATTGGAACTCCATTGTGTGCGACGACCCAAATGGCCGGGGTAGCGCCAACCCTGGTTCTCTCAACGAGAACGCGGGAGGCACGGGTATCGCCCGCGTGGCAACCGTGCGCTACGGCAGGCCCATGGAGCCGAAGGAGCTGTTCGAGCGCTACTATGCCGGCGAGCAGACCGCAATCGAGGTCTTTGACTACTGCACCGAGATGCTTGCCCGTGGGCTGGCCAACATCTATTGGAACTTCGACCCCGACGTAGTGGTGGTTGGTGGCTCCATCGATCTTTACCATCCGGTCTACCTGCAGACAGCACTGAAGAAGGCCGCTCGCTACCTCCCTGCGCCCGATTCGCTCCACATAGAGAAGGCCGTCTTTGGCGATGATGCGGGCCTTGTGGGCGCGGCGCTTCTGGTAGGGGAGTAGGTGTCTCGGACTGGCGCGCGCTGGCAATTAGGGGACGCGCCCTTTTTTGCCCCGCGGGGCAAAAAAGGGCGTGTCCCCTAATTGCCTCCAGTGCCAAGGTGTGTCTTCTCACTGCAATTAATAGCTCATTGTGGTGCGAAACCCCACAAGTTGAGTGCTTGGCAGGAGTGCGCCACCGTCATACGCTTGGGTAAACGTCCGAGCTTCATGCTCTGTGCCAGAGAGGATGTGCCATGTCCGAGTTTCTTGCCAGCCGCTATGCCCACATGACTCCCTACGTTCCGGGCGAACAGCCGCGCGACCGTACCTATATCAAGCTCAATGCCAACGAGGCGACGGTTCCGCCGTGCCCGGGCGTGCAGGAAGCGCTGGCAGATCCGGCCATGGTCGCAGGTCTTTGCCGCTATGCGGACCCCCGCTGCCTGCCGCTGCGCAAGGCGGTGGCCGAGCGCTTTGGCATGACGCCCGAGGAAGTCTTCGTGGGCAATGGGTCCGACGAGGTGCTGGCCATCATCTTCATGACCTTCCTGCAGCCGGGCGATCGCCTGGCGTTTCCCGACGTGACCTATGGGCTGTACCACGACTACGCGTCCACGTTTGGCCTCACCTACGAGGAGATACCCCTGCGCGCAGACTGGTCGCTTGACGTGGAGGCGTTTGCCGCAAGCACTGCGCACGTGGTCTTCCCCAATCCCAATGCGCCCACGGGCCTGCGCATATCGCACGAGGATGTGGCTCGCATTGCCGCTGCGCATCCCGAGCGGCTGGTGATCATCGACGAGGCATATGTGGACTTTGGCACCACAACCTGCGCTCAGATGGTACGTGAGCACCGTAACCTCATCGTCGTGCAGACAATGAGCAAGTCGCGCAATCTTGCCGGCGCTCACATTGGCTACGCCTTTGCGCAGGAAGACCTCGTGACCGACATGCGCAACGTCAAGTTCTCGTTCAATCCCTTCAACGTGAGCGCGCCCACGATGGCCATCGGCATCGCTGCCTTGGCGGACGAGGGGTTCTTTGCTTCCTACACGGCCTCGGTCTGCCAGGAGCGCGCGGCTACCGAGGAGGCCCTGCGTGCGCTGGGCTGTACGGTTACCACGAGTCACACCAACTTCGTGTTTGCCACGCATCCTTGCATTTCGGCAGAGGAGTGGCAGGCCAAGCTGCGCGAGGCGGGCATCTTGGTGCGCCGCTTCGCCGGTCCGCGCACGGGAAACTGGCTGCGCGTGAGCGTGGGCACCCACGAGGAGATGCAGGCCTTCTTGGATGAGAGCAAGCGCATTTTGTGCTAGTCCTGTGCAGGAGTTGCGCATTTGGCACAGTGGCGGACAACTGGGCGAATGATGCTCTCCGCTGCGCGAGCGGGCTAGGGGAGTGCTGTGCGTGCCCCATACACTTGTATTGACTTGTATGCTGACAGCTTCAAGCCAAGGGAAGGGAAGCAAACCCATATCAACAAAAGAGAGGGGCAACTATGGCATTTCCGAAGGGCTTTTGTGGGGTGGCGCTACCGCTGCTAACCAGTACGAGGGCGCCTGGAACGTGGATGGCAAGGGCGACAGCCTCTGCGACCACATGCGCGGTGCGACGGCAACCACCCCGCGTCAGATTGACGAAGAGTTCGACCCCAACGCCCTCTATCCCAGCTGGGAGGCCACGGACTTCTATGGCCACTACGAGGAGGACATCAAGCTCTTTGCCGAGATGGGCTGGAACGTCTTCCGCATGTCCATCAACTGGACGCGCCTGTTCCCC
>CACXFC010000176.1 GCA_902766835.1 uncultured Coriobacteriaceae bacterium
GCTGTACCGCATCGCCATCGAGCCCGAGGTGCGCGGCACCGAGGGCAAGGTGTACGACTTCCTGCAGAAGTCTGCCGACGCCGACCCGACCCTCAAGGTCGAGCGCGACGAGGAGACCGCCCAGACCATCGTCTCCGCCATTGGCGAGGCGCAGGTGGCTGTCCTTCTCGAGCGTCTTGAGGAGCGCGCTAAGGTGACGGCCCGTACCGTCAAACTGCGCATTCCGTACCGCGAGACCATCCGCCGCACCTCTACGGGCCATGGCCGTCACAAGAAGCAGACCGGTGGCTCCGGCCAGTTCGCAGACTGCCGTCTGCGCATCGAGCCCAACCCCGATCAGGGCTATGAGTTCATCGACGAGGTTGTGGGTGGCGCCATTCCGCGCGGCTTCATCCCCGCCATCGACAAGGGCGTCCAGGAGACCATGGCTGGCGGCGTGCTGGCTGGCTATCCCGTCATCGACGTCAAGGTTGCTGTGTACGATGGCCAGTTCCACCCGGTAGACTCCAACGAAATGGCCTTCAAGACGGCCGCCCGTCTGGGCTTCCAGGACGCCGTGGCTCAGGCCGAGCCCGTGCTGCTCGAGCCCATGGCTCACCTCAAGATCACCGTGCCCGAGAGCTACGCCGGCTCCATCATGGGCGACATCTCGGCAAGCCGCGGCCGTGTCGAGGGCATGGGCGCTGCCGGTGCTGGCGAGACCATGGTTGAGGCCACCGTTCCGTACGCCGAGGTCACCGACTACGCCACCCGCCTGCGCTCGCTGTCGCGTGGTACGGGCGAGTTCGAGCTCGAAATCAGCGGCTACGAGCAGGTGCCGCATGACATCCAGCAGAAGCTGGCTGCCGAGTACCAGGAGAAGCGCGCTTCTGGCGAGCGCTAAGCTCCGCGGTTAAGACCGCATAGACAGACGACTCGGAGGGGGGTCTTCGGTAATGCCGGAGGCCCCTCGTCTTGTAGCGCTGCAGTGCTAGAGCGCCCTCGCGGCAATTAAGGGACACGCCCTTTTTTGCCCCGCGGGGCAAAAAAGGGCGTGTCCCTTAATTGCCGCTTTGCTCCAGCGCGCGAGTGCCAATTGCCAAAGGGAAGCCTTCCCTTTGGCATGCCACTGCTTCCTATGCGTGCGCCATGAGTGCCGCGTGCAGCTCGCGGTTGCGCTGCTCCCACACGGCATCCTTGGGCACCTCGGCGTTCAGCAGGTGCGCCACGTGCTCCATCACCTTGCGAAAGCTGTGATAGTCATCCATCTCTGCGCAGGTCACGCGCACAACTTTCCACTCCTGTTCGTCCCCGCTGAAGTGCGTTGCCGTCGGATCGTCAACGATGTCGAGTGCCACCTTCTTGCTCGGCCACAGCAATGCCATGTTGCTCCTCCTGTCTCATGTGCCTTTAGGAAGACCAACGTATCAGGGCCATGTCGCACGAAACTACGCTTCCGGTTGTGCCAAGTTCGTAGCGGGCGAACCATTGCCTGCTTGGGGCTCGCGCCCGTCTGTCGCACGGCTCAAGGCGTGCCACGGAAGCTCCATAGGCAGGCATCGCATCGCCTTTACAATGCGTATAGCCGGTCAGGAGTGGCGGCGTCAATTGCAGCGAGGGGTGCGAGTATGAGGGAAGAGCGCGTGCGCATCGAGGACCAACGTTTTTCGAGCGAGGACCTCTTTGCGTTGTTGGGAGGATTCGACGCGGAGATGTTCGTGTGTCCCGGCACCATGACGGGGCCAGCTGATAGGCGTCGGGCCAAGAAGTATGCAAAGTGGTGCCGGAACATGATTGGTCGTTACGAGAGGCTAGGGCTGGTTGACACCGAGGGCGCTCCATGCGACGGCTTGGCTCGTGTTTTGGAGCCGCTTGCCCATCCGTACAAGACCGTCTCTAACGCCAGCAATCCCAAGCTTTGGGACGATGAAGAGGAACGCAGGGTTGCGTGCGTGTACCTGCGCGAGGACGGAACGGGCACCGTTGCCGTGCGCGCCGCCGGCTTTGCGGGTGGCTTCTACCTGATGCCGCTGGAAACACAGGCGGATGTGCAAAGCGCAATTTTGGGGATGTATCACCTCAATGGCGCCATGACGCCCGCACCTCCCGCGGAGCACAGGGCCATCTCGGGCGACCCCAACAGCATGTGGGCAAACGCGCTCATGCACAACCGTCCCGAAGAGGTGGAGGCGCTTGCCGCGCGAGAGGGTTTTGACCCCGCGCGCCTTCTTGCGGTCGGTGACTGGTGGACGAAAGAGGGGTCACGCGCACAGGCACGCAAGGCGGGCACGGAGTTCCTCAGCCTTGCCGCCCATGCCGATAGCGCTCTTGGCGGAGCGATGTTCGACCGGATGACCGGCGGCCGCAAGGCCAGCATCCCCACCGTCGCCACGTTTGTGGTGGCTGACTTCTCGAACATCAGCTTTAGCGGACCGGGGGAGGACGGCATTGCCTATCGCCAGCCCGACCTGGACCGCGACGGTTCCTTCAAGAGCAAGGTGACCCTGCTCTTTCCTGCGGCAGGCTTCTCAACCTCACGGGAGCGCGCCCCTCGCGCCGGCGATCCCAAGCGGTGGTGGATACCCGAGCTGGAGGCGTTCTGCCAGTTTGGCTGCTACGACTTCCATGATTCGGAAGAACAGTTCGTCGAACGGCTGCTGACCATTGACGAGAACCCAAACGCGTGAGCCAGACGCCCACCCGATTTGCGGAGGTCTTGGTTGTGCGTGGCTTGTAGGAATGCACTTGACACGCGTGACACAGCCTTCCACCTGCTACTATTAAAGAGTTTTGTCACCCGTCCGAGGAGGTTTTGCCCCCGCGCATGGAAATCGCGTTATCGATAGCAGTCACCTTCCTGCTCACTCTGGTCAATGGGTTCTTCTCTATGTCCGAGATGGCCCTCTCAACCGCAAAGAAGGTTGTTCTTGAGCACGAGGCCGAAGAGGGCGACAAGGCTGCCCGCAAGGCCGCAGAGGTAGCCGGCGACTCGGGCGAGTTCTTGGCTGCCATCCAGGTTGCCATCACGCTCGTTGGATTCTTCTCGTCCGCATTTGCGGCAACCAACCTCTCCGCTCCGCTGGCAGGCGTGCTTACGGGCTGGGGCGTTCCGGCCAATGTGGCAGGCACGCTTTCCACCGTGCTCATTACGCTGATCGTGTCGTACTTCTCCATCGTGGTGGGCGAACTGGTGCCCAAGCGCATTGCCCTGGCCGACGCCGAGGGCGTTGCAAAGCAGGTCGCTGGCCCCATCAGCACCTTCTCGCGGATTGCCAAGCCCCTGGTGAGCCTTACCGCAGCCAGCGCCAACGCCCTTGCCTCCATGCTGGGCGTGAAAAGCGCCGACGACCGCCAGGAGGTCTCGGAGGATGAGATTCGCTACATGGTCACCGACTCCGAGGAGCTCTCCGAGCAGGAGAAGTCGATGATTCACGACGTCATCGACCTAGGCGATACCGTGGCGCGCGAGGTGATGATCCCGCGCGTCGACATGTGCGCCATCGAAGACACCCAAACCTGCTCCGAAACGCTCGAGGTCATGCGCCGCACGGGCTACTCGCGCCTGCCGGTCTATCACGAGGACGTTGACCGCATCGTGGGCATCGCGCACATCAAGGACATCATCAGCCCCATCGTCGACGAAAACGCTGGCGGCAAGAGCATCGCCCGCTACATGCGTCAGGCCACCTTCGTGCCCGACACCAAAGACATCATCCCGCTGCTCTCCGAGATGCAGAGGGGCCATGACCAGATGGTCATCGTGGTGGACGAGTATGGCGGCACGGCGGGCATCATCACCATCGAGGACATCGTCGAGGAGGTCGTGGGCGAGATTGCCGACGAGTTTGACCCCGACAACAAGTACCTCACGCAGCTTTCCGAGCGCGAGTGGCTGGTTGACGGGCGCTTCTCCATTGACGACGCGGCCGAGCTGGGCTGGCCTGTGGAAGACTCCGACGAGTACGAGACCATTGCCGGCTTCGTGCTCGAGCTTGCCGACTCGGTGCCCAAGCCCGGTGACGTCTTCGAGCGCAATGGGTATCAGTTTAAGGTGCAGTCAATGCGCGGGCGGCGCCTGTCGATGCTGCGCGTCGTAGCTCCCGAGACTCCCGCCGAGGAGACTAAGGAGTAGGTGCTTGCAGGCTTGACTTGATGGAAGTGCGTGCTTGTGCGTATTGCAGCAAACTCCGCACGCCTGCGCGCATTTCACTACAATAGTTGCGTCTGACCATTTAACAGGGGGTGTGCCATGGCCGAGCTCATTGACATCCGCCGGGTCCTCATTGGCCCCGAGAACATGACCGCTGAGGTGCGCATTGCCGACGACGCCCCGCTCATGACGAGCGAGGACATCGAAGGTACGGCGCGCGTCTATCGTCTTCTGCCGCACATTGTCGAGCACGTTTGCCTGGGTGATGCCGGCGAGACGTTCCGCGACGCAATGGGCGACACCGAGCTGGCGCACCTTTTGGAGCATGTGACCGTCGAGCTTCTGGCCCAGACCGATATGGCGGGCGACATGCCCGCGGGGCGCACGTGGGTCGACGAGATCGACCACCGTACCTTCCGCATCGAGCTTTCCTGCCCCGACGACGTGCTGGTTCCCGCGGCGCTGTCCTGCGGCGTCTGGGTGCTCGACTGGGCTTACACCGGTGGCGGCGACCCCGAGCCCGACATCGATGCCATTGTGAAGGGCCTGGTCCGCATGGTTAAGGAGCTTGGCGACGAGGGTGAAGACCTCGTCATCGACTACGGTCCCGAGGAGTTTGACGAGCAGGATGCCGAGGAGCCCCCTGCCGATGAGAGCGAGGAGTTTGACGAGGGCGAGCCTGTGGCCGAGCAGGCAGATGGCGAGCCGTTTGCCGAGCCCGTGCTTGAGCCCGAGCCCGCGGCTGCTTCCGAGCCTGCGCCGGAACCCGCTCCTGCACCTGCGCCCGAGCGCCCGCTGTGGACGCCCGCGCCCGAGATTCCCCAGCGTACGCGTCGCCCCAAGGAAGAGGTGCGCGTGCCTGAGGTGGAAGCCGAGATCGACCAGATCATGGCAACGTTCAGCACGGCGCCCGCGCAGCGGCCCACGGTGTTCGCGGAGGCCGAGCTGCCGGAGCTGCCCGTGCTCGACGAGCGCGACCGCGCCGTGACCCACACCGAAGATCCCGTGTTTGAGCCCCAGCCCGATGAGCCTGTCCGTGAACCTCAGGTGGAGCAGATTCCCAATCCGCGGCCGGTGCGCTAGGATACGATAATCCGAGGTTTTTGCCTCGCGTTATAGCTGATAAGAAAGAAGGGCCAGCGAGCACTTCAAATCTGACAGGAGGAATGTCATGTCACTTAGGGGAGCATTTAGTTTTGTTCTGGGCGGCGTCGCCGGCGCCGTGTGCGGTATTGCCGCTGGCCTGCTGCTTGCCCCGCGCTCTGGTGCCGAAAGCCGCGCCATGGCCGCTGACGCCATGAACGACGCTTGGGATTCCGCGGTCGACGCCTACGAGCGTGGCTCGCGCGTCGTGTCCGACAAGGTCGGCGCCGTCCGTCCGAGCGTTGACGCCACCAGCGACGAGCTTCGTGCCAAGGTCGACCTTGCCCGCGAGCGCATGGACCAGCTCCGCGACTCCCTCTCCGAAACGGTGGCCACCACCACCGCCCAGGTGCAGGACGCCGTCAGCACCGTGACCGAGAAGGTCACCGAGGCTGCCGAGCAGATGGACGAGCAGACCGAGGCTCAGGGCGTGCGCGTCGAGGTCGTCGAAGAGACCGACGTGGAGGCCTAAGGCTCTCTTGTCACCCAATATGACTAGATAAGCTGCGGGACGCTGCCGATATGGTGGCGTCCCGCATGCGTAGGGGAGGAACGAATGCTCAAGCTCAGCCAGATGACCGGCGTTGTGGTCTACGCTCCCAAGGGCTCGAAGGGCAAGGCTGCGGGCACGTATACGCGTTTGGGAAAGGTGCACCTTACGGTGTTCGCGCCCAGCGGTACGCGCGTGGTGGGCTTTCTGGTTTCCCGGCCCGATGTGGCCGGCATGGTGAAGCGCGATGACGTCTTCTTTGCCCTCGACGCGATGGCGCCGGTGGACGGTGGCGTGCGGGCAACCATGGGCGACGAGAGCTTCGATGATGCCGCCCGCAGGCGCCTGGGCCTCGACTGGGATAGCTGCATCATTTGGGCGGGCATGGACGCCAAGACAACCAATGGCAAGATCTTGGGATACGTAAACGACGCAGAGTTCAACACGAAGACCGGCGAGGTCACCACGTTCATGGTTGGTGACGGCAGCATGGCCCAGCAGCTGGTGGGGTCGGTGGTCATCCCGGCGAACATGGTGCGCGGCTACGAGAAGGGCTACATGCTGGTGGCTCCCGAGGCTGCCGGCATGGAACTGTCTGGTGGAGTTGCCGCCAAGGCGGGCGAGAGCTACGCCAAGGCGAAGTACGAGGGCAAGAAGGCTGCAGCAAAGGCGGGCAAAGTCGCCGGAGAGGCAGTCGATGCCGGGTCGCGCGCGCTAGGCAAGCAGCTGGGCAGGACCAAGGGCATGTTTTCCTCATTTATGGACGAGTTCAAGAAGGCGCAGGAGTAGCGACCCGCTGCTGCAGCAAGCATGTAAGGCAAAGCTAAGGTCGGCATTCCCGTGCCGACCTTTTTCTTGCGACGATTGTGCGTATGTGGCTGCTGCTAGGTCACCGCAATTTCCCATCGCCACAAATGCATGCAATCCGTGTACAATAGCCATTTGGACGGCGGTACATCCGTCTCATTACTCACCTAAGAGAAGGGTCATTGATGAAACCTCGACCTCACAGTCGATGACCCCTCGGTGCCTCGTTGGCGGTGCCGTGGGGTAGCCCATAGCC
>CACXFC010000177.1 GCA_902766835.1 uncultured Coriobacteriaceae bacterium
CTGGGACGGGAAGACGTTGACGCCGCGGATGATGAGCATGTCGTCGGTGCGGCCGTGCAGGCGGTCGATGCGACGGTGGGTGCGGCCGCAGGCGCACTCACCCGGGATGATGCGGGTGATGTCGCGGGTGCGGTAGCGCACGACCGGCGTCGCCTCGCGGTCGACGGTGGTAAGCACCAGCTCGCCCCACTCACCGTCAGGCAGGACCTCGCCAGTCTCGGGGTTGATGATCTCGGCGTAGAAGTGATCCTCAGCCAGGTGCAGGCCGTTCTGCTCCATGCACTCGATGGCAACGCCCGGGCCCATGGTCTCGGTGAGGCCGTAGACGTCGAGCACCTTGTAGCCCAGCTTCTCCTCGAGCTCGGCGCGGAAGTTGTCGGAGAAGGCCTCGGCGCCATGGATGCCGGCACGCAGGTGGAAGTCCTTCTTGGGGTCAAGACCCATGGCAATGGCCGTGTCGGCAATGTACATGGCGTAGCTGGGGGTGCAGCAGATGATGGTGGAACCCATCTCGCGCAGCACACGAATCTGGCGCTCGGTGTTGCCGGCGCTCATGGGGATGGTGGTGCAGCCAGCCTTGATGCATCCGTGATGGGCGCCCAGGCCGCCGGTGAACAGGCCGTAGCCATAGCACACGTGGCAGACGTCCTTGGGGCCGCCGTCGGCATACCAGATACCGCGGGCGAAGCAGTCGCCCCAGATGTCGAGGTCATGCTCGGTGTAGCCACCCACGGTGGCGATGCCGGTGGTGCCGGACGACATGTGAATCTCGCGCACGTCCTCCAGGGGCACGGCAAACATGTTGTAGGGATAGTTGTCGCGCAGGTCCTGCTTGGTGGTAAAGGGCGCCTTCTCGAGGTCCTCGAGCGTCTCGACCGCGTAGGGATCAAAGCCGGCCTCGTCAAAGAGGTCGTGGTAAAACTCAACGTTCTCGTAGCACTTGATCACGGTCTTCTTGATGCCCTCAAGCTGGATCTGCTCCAGCTGCTCGTGAGGCATCGTCAGGATATCCTGCGGTTGCTTCATCGAATCGCCTTTCTTACCTGCGAGGACGCCCTTCGCCCTCATACGCACAACAATGCGCACGAGCCATTGTAAGGAGCATTTGTTTCAGCCAGTTGACAGGCCTATGACGTCTTAGCGTGTATTGTCAAAGCCACTGAGGCCAGAATGGCGCGCACCTGGGACACTCCCGCCGGAGGCAACCGTCCCAAGTGGGACGGATGCCTCCGGCAGGGGTGTCCCGGTTGGGACGGTTGCCTCCGGCGGGAGTGTCCCAGGCGCGCGCCAGTTGCGCCGTTTCACCGCGCGACGCGGCACCTTTTGCGATAAGGTTATGGGGTCAACGCTACGAGGAGGACCCCATGAAGTGGTTTTGGCAGCGCGAGAAGAAACCAAAGCCAGAAAAAGCCATCCCCGCCGGAGCCATCCGGCGCAAGCTGCGCTACACCGGCAAGGTCCAGGCTGTGGGATTTCGCTTCACCGCTCAACGGTGGGCTGAGCAACGTGGGCTGACCGGATGGGTCTCCAACCTCGCTGGAGGTGACGTCATGCTCGAGGTCCAGGGAGAGCCCAGCCAAGTGCAGGGCTTTATGTCGGACGTCGAACAGGAGTCGTCCAGAGACGGTGCTTTCATCCATGCGCGGCTCGTCCTTTGTGAGGACATTGAGCCCGTGCCCGAGAACCGCTTCGTCATCCGCAACGTAAACTTCTAACCGTCCGCGAACGTGAAAGGTAACCTATGAGTATTCTCTTCTGGTTGGCCGTGCTTCCGTCAATCCTTCTGGCGGCACGCGTGCTCTCGTACGACCGCATCGAGAAGGAGCCACCGCGCCTTCTGATCAAGCTCTTCGTGATGGGCATGCTCACCTGCATCCCCGCGGCCCTCATCGAGGCCGCAGGCGAGTGGGGTATCACTGCCGTTGGGTTTGGCCCATTCATGACCTCCGCCCTCACCTACCTTTTGCTGGTGCCCCTAGCCGAGGAAGGCATGAAGCTGCTGGCGCTGCGCTCTACGCACAGAGATCCCAACTTCAACTACACCTTCGATGGCATCGTCTATAGCGTCATGGTGGCCTTGGGCTTTGCCACACTCGAGAACATCCTCTATGTGTTCGAGTTCCAAACGGTCGAGACCGCCGTCATGCGTGGCATCATCTCGGTGCCCATGCACTGCGTGTGCGGTATCTTCATGGGCTACTTCTACGGGGTCTCACGCGGGCAGGAAGCGCGCGGCAGCGCCCAGGCAGCCGCAACGGCCGACCGCCTCACCCTGGCCGTGCCCTCCATCATCCACGGCGTCTTCGACTTCAGCCTCGACCAGGAGTCGGAGCTCGTGACGCTGCTAGGCCTTGCCTTTACCGTGCTCGTGTTCTTCGTAGCCATCCGCAACATCAAGATGGCCTCGGAAACCGACCAGCCCATCATGCCCGGCTTTGCCACGCCGGCTGCTCCTCCTGCCGCCCCTCCGGCAGAGCCTGCCGCCAGGCCCGCTGTCAAGCCCGTCGAGCCGCTGGCCGGGAAGAGCGGAACCGTGGTGGATGACCGCAAGTACACCACCGTGGAGCGCAAGTCCCCGAGCTTCTGGGGTGGCGGCGGCACGCCTCCCCCACCGTTCAACATGCAGTAGTTTGCTACAAGGGCCCCTGGAGCAGACAGATCGTCCGCATCCAGGGGCCCTTCGTTTTGCGCGCACTACGGGGCATGCCTCTTTCTACACGCTAAAGGGCGTGTCCCCTAGTTCCCCTGCCAGAGCTATTAGTAGCCCACCGCCGACACGCCGTATTCCGCCTGCTCGTACGAGAATCCCTCAAAGACCAGCTGGTCGATGAGCCCCTGGCGCGAGAACGACATGAAATCGAGGTACGACTGTGCTTTCAAGGCAGCCTGCTCATTCCAGTCGGCACCGCAATGGTCGACAGCAAAGACGGCGTCCTCGTGTGAGAAGCCCTCAAACTCAAGCTGCTCCACCAGTCCAGAGTACGAGAAGGACTGGAAGCTCAGGTAGCTGGCGGCTTTTGCCATCGCGTTCTTCTGCCCCATGGTGAGCTCGATGGTGAACTCCTCCCGCTCAAGCTCTGTTCCGCAGGCCGTGCACGAACGCGTGCGGACGCCTGCGTTGACCGAGCCAAGCGACGTGACGGAAGGCTCCTGCACAACCACCCAGTCGCCCGGCGTGTGGTCGGTCTTCTTGATGGTCTCGGTTTCCTCCTTGCCGCACGACTGGCAGACACGCGTGCGCACGCCTTCCTTGGTGCAGCTCGCCTCCTTGGTAACGGCCCAGTCGCCGAAGGAATGGTCCTTCATCTTGGTCTCGCGCGTCTGCTTCTTACCGCAACGCGCACAGGTGCCCTCCTGCTGCCCCTTCTCCGTGCACGTAGCCTTCTTGGTGGTTTCCCACTTCTCAACCTTGTGGCCAAGTGCCTCGCCTTCGGTCTCCTCGCACCGGTCGCAGGTCTTCGGGCTGGTGCAGGTGGCTTCCTTCCACTCGTGTCCCAGCGCCTCTCCCCTCGTACGTCCGCAGACGGAGCAGGTCTCGGGCACCGTGCAGGTGGCGTCCTGCCATTTGTGGAAGCAGATGACGTGCGTGGCAAACAGCATAATGAGCAGCGCCAGCACACCAGCCGCCCCATACAGGGCGAGCTTCTTCTGCCGCGCCTTTTGCTCCTTTGCCTTGAGCTCGGCAATCTCTTCTTCGGTTCCCGATGCCTTTGCCTCGTCATACTGGCGTTGCGCCTCGTCGCGCGCCTCGGTGGCGTCGCGCGCCGCCTGCGTGGCCGCGGCGGCCGCATCCACGGCAGCGGTGTTGCTCTTCGCGTCCTCCACGGCCTACGCGAGGCGCTGTCTGGCCTCGTCGTAACTCTGTAGGGCCGCAGGAGCTGCCTTCGACTGGTTGATAACCTTTGCCGCAAACTCGCGAGCCTCTTTCTCCTTCGCGGCGTCGCCTTCCTCCATAAGCTGGCCATCCGGCGTGGTAATGGTGATAAAGAGCTTGTGCTTGTCGCGGGCCTTGGGGCCGGCGTTTTCCACACGAGCGTCAACGTCACCAAGCAGCGCGAGGCTCTTGGACGCCGTGGCAACGCGCGTGGCATACAGGCGTAGGCCCCCGAAGCTGGCGAGGGGCTTGGCCCAGCTTTGCTCGCAGTTGTTCAGCGCCTTCTGCGCGTCTTTGACCGACTTGTCGTAGTCCTTGCGCGCCTGCTTCTCGAGCCGCTCCGCCTCCTTCACCGATGCCGTGTAAGCCTTGGTGGCCTCATCGAGCCGTGCCTTTGCCGCCGCAACATCTTCGATGTATCCCATGCGCAACCTCCCTGCATCCGCGTCCAATTTGAAGGTTGTGCAGATGGTAGGGAGCCTTGCCGCAGAATACCTCAGCTACCAGCTCAGTTTTTGCCAACGGCACCCGCATGCTGTAGGGCAGCGTAGACCGCACCAAAGAGGCGCGCGTCCTCGCCGCATTGCGCCAACACGATGTTGGGCTTGGGCACCTGCGGCAGCTGCAGGTCGGCCATCATCGAGCGCATGGAGATGTGCAGCGCCTCAAGCAGCGCCGGCTGCACGCTGATGCCACCTCCTATGGCCACCACGTCGGGGTCGACGATGCACTGCAGGTTGAAGATCCAGGTGCAGAGGTCCTTCGCGTATGCGTGCAAGCCGCGCAGGGCAGCCTCGTCGCCGCTGTTCACCCAGTCAAAGAGCTGGAGACCGTCAATGTGCTCATCGTCTTCCAGCCCCTTTGCCGCCAGGATGGAACGCCGCAGGCCCTGCCAGCTGCACAGCCCGCTCATCGCGTCGCGCGAGCGGAACTCCCCCAGAATGGGCGTGTGGCGCACAAACGAGAACTCGCCCGCAAACGAGTGGGCGCCACGCAGCAGCTGGCCGCCCACCACGATTCCGCCACCGATGCCGGTGCCAATGGAGAGGGCCACGCCCACCTGCGAGCCGCGCAGTGCGCCCGTCGCATATTCGCCCAGGGCAAAGGCCTTGCCGTTGTTCTCGATGCTTACCGGAAGCCCGCAGGCCAGCGAGAGCTCGGCGCCCAGCGCAACGCCATCCAGATAGGGCAGGCGCCCGCCACCAATGACCGTGCCCTGCGAGTCTGAAATATCCACGGTGCCCGGCACGCTTACACAGACGCATGTCACCTGCTCGACGTGAGGCTCCACGATGCGCTCCAGGGTCTCCATGAGCATCTCTATCGAGGTGCAGCGAATCTGCTCGCTTCCACGCTCGAGCATCGCGAACTCAGCTGACACCACGCCCCACTCGATGTGCGTGACGCCCACGTCTATGGCCAGATAGCTTGCCATGGCAGTCTCCTTGATGCTGGGGCAAAAAAAGGCGTGTCCCTTAGTTGCCCCGATGCCGGATGTCAATGCGAACGGCACAACAAGTAGCGCATCTGCCAGATACTTGGACCGCAGACCAGCAACTTCTCGCCCTGCGCGCGGTATCGCATGCCGAGCGGACGCCGCAGGGCGCCCCTCTCGCCACACGCGCTCACGTAACGATTCGCTTAACACATGACGACCTGCGACGTGTTGGTACGTCTGTATCGTTACGCTAGCCCAGACCCTGCAGAGGGATGCAAGACGTCTGGCGCCACGACGCCGGCACCAGACACCACAGAGGAGAGAAAGATGACCAATCTCACGCGTCGTAACGCACTTGCCCTGCTGGGTGGCATGGCCTCGTTTGGCCTGGCTGCCTGCGGCGGTTCCGGCTCGGCTGGATCGGCTGACTCCGCAGCCTCCGGCGAGAAGTCCTATAAGATCGGTGTCCTCCAGCTCGTCGAGCACGACGCGCTTGACGCCGCCAACAAGGGCTTTGTCGAGGCCCTTGACGAGGCCGGCATCACCTATACGATCGACCAGCAGAACGCCCAGGGCGACCAGAGCGCCTGCCAGACCATCGCCTCGAAGCTCGTAGGCGACGGGGACGACCTCATCCTGGCCATCGCCACGCCCGCCGTTGAGGCCTGTGCCGGCGCCACCAGCGACATTCCCATCATCGGCACGGCCGTCACCGACTTTGCCGCGTCCGGCCTCGTCGAGTCCAACGACGCCCCCGGCGGCAACATCACCGGCTCGTCCGACCTCACCCCGGTCGCCGACCAGATCAAGATGCTCCACACCATCCTGCCCGACGCCAAGGAGGTTGGCGTGCTGTGGTGCACCGCCGAGTCCAACTCC
>CACXFC010000178.1 GCA_902766835.1 uncultured Coriobacteriaceae bacterium
AGGAACGGTGCCAAATCTCGGCAGGCCAGAACAGGTGGCCTGGAAGACGGGGGAGTTCTCAAGCGCCAACTGTGAGCCCCCTGATGGCACGGGGGCTTTTTCATGCCCCCTCAACGCCCGCAATGCGGGCAGAAAGGGGAGACCCATGGCAGGACGCAACTATCTCTTTACCTCGGAGTCGGTGACCGAAGGCCATCCCGACAAGATGTGCGACCAGATCTCCGACGCCATCCTCGACGCCATCCTGGCCAAGGAGGCCCGGCTTGAGGCCGAGGGCTACATCTCACCCACCGGCGTGCCCGCGTGCGTGGACAACGTGCGCTGCGCCTGCGAGACCTTCGTGACCACCGGCACCATCATCGTGGCGGGCGAGATCCGCACGCAGGCCTACGTGGACGTGCAGAAGATCGCCCGCGACACCGTGCGCCGCATCGGCTACGACCGCGCCAAGTTTGGCTTTGACTGCGAGACCTGCGGCGTCATCAACATGATCCACGAGCAGAGCCCCGACATCGCGCAGGGCGTGGACCAGAGCTACGACACGCAGGCCGGCCGAACCACCGACCCGCTCGACCTCATCGGCGCCGGCGACCAGGGCATGATGTTCGGCTATGCGTCCGACGAGACCGACACCCTCATGCCCATGCCCGCCTACCTCGCCCAGAACATGGCGCTGCGGCTCGCGCAGGTGCGCAAGAGCGGCACGCTGCCCTACCTGCGCCCCGACGGCAAGACCCAGGTGACGGTGCGCTACGAGGACGACGAGCCGGTGGAGGTCACCGCGGTGGTCGTCTCCACCCAGCACGACCCCACCGTCGAGGACATGGGCGTCATCCGCAGCGCCATGGTCGAGCTGGTGATCGGGCCGGTGCTCGACCAGGCCGGCATCGCCTGGGACAACGCCGAGATCTACGTGAACCCCACCGGCCGCTTTGTGGTGGGCGGCCCCATGGGCGACACCGGCCTCACGGGCCGCAAGATCGTGGTGGACACCTACGGCGGCATGGGCCGTCATGGCGGCGGCGCCTTCAGCGGCAAGGACTGCACCAAGGTGGACCGCTCCGCCGCCTATGCCGCGCGCTGGGTGGCCAAGAACGTCGTGGCCGCCGGCCTGGCGCGGCGCTGCGAGGTGCAGCTGGCCTACGCCATCGGCGTGAGCCACCCGCTCTCGGTGATGGTCGACACCTTTGGGACGGCCACGGTGGGGGAGGACGTCATCACCGACGCCGTGCGCACGGTGTTTGACCTGCGTCCGGGCGCCATCATCCGCGACCTGCGCCTGCGTCGGCCCATCTTTGAGAAGACGGCCGCCTACGGGCACTTTGGCCGCAACGACCCCGACTTCACCTGGGAGGCGACCAACCGCGTGGACGAGCTGCGTGCCGCGGTTGCCGGCGAGTAGGGACCCTGCGGCCGCCGCGCGGGAGCGCAGGCGGCCGCACCGCACCCGGCGGGGTCAGGGCTGCCACACGAAGAGCCCGCTCGCGGCGGCGACGGCCCGCACCAGCTCCAGGAGCGCAGGCGAGGGGTGGTAGAGCGTCATGTTGGTGGCGTCCGTGTCGATCGTGACGAGGGCGTCGGCCGACGTGAGGTGGATGGCGAGCGTCTCGCGGTTGGCGCGCACCCACCGCTCGAGCTTCCGCGGGCTGGGGTTGGCCCGTCCGCGCGGGCGCTCCCCGCGGTAGACCACGAGGTCGTGGTAGCAATTGAGCTTGAGCAGCACCTCGGCAAAGCTGCGGCGGAGCCTCCGGTGCCAGGGGCTGGCGAGGAGGTGCCGCTCGACTCCAAAGAACTGGCCGGGCGAGTCGGCGGGGACCTGCGCGGGAAGCAGGTCGATGACCCAGTAGGGCTCCGCGAGCAGCCGCTCGAGGTCGGAGGGCTGCGTTGAGCTGACGTCCGTCGCTGGCATGGTGCCTCCCCGTCGCGAGGTGACTCTGGCGCCTCCAGCATAGCAGCCATGCGCGCGGCATCCCGCCTCGCCCTTGCCGCCGCGGCGTCGCCGCCTGGCCTATGATGGTGCCGACACCAAACGACCAGAAGGATGCCCATGACTGACACCGCCGCCCTCCGCGAGGCCCTCGACGATCCCTTTGCCTACGCCTCGCTCGCCCTGATGGCGCCCTATGCCGACGATGACGACTTCCCCCTGCCCGCCGACGAGGCGCTCGAGCGCTATCTGGACTGGTGCGCGGCCCGCGGCATCGAGCTGTGGGACCACCAGGAGGAGGCCCTCATGGACCTGGCGCTGGGCTCGCACGTGGTGCTGGGCACCCCGACCGGCTCGGGCAAGAGCCTGGTGGCGCTGGGACTCTGCTTCATGGCGCTGTGCGCCGGCGAGCGCGCCTACTACACCGCGCCCATTAAGGCGCTGGTGAGCGAAAAATTCTTCGACCTGGTGGACGTGCTGGGCCGCGAGAACGTGGGCATGATCACCGGCGACGTGGTCATCAACGGCGACTGAATCGAGCGTCCCCTCCTCGGGAACCGGCCTGAGCGCCTGCGGCACGCCCATGGCCGTCCGCGCGATCACCTCGGCGTCCCTCTCGTCGGTCTTCGCG
>CACXFC010000179.1 GCA_902766835.1 uncultured Coriobacteriaceae bacterium
GCCCACGCGACGCCGCCCGTAAATAACCGCCATCTGGAACGTGCACGTGCTGTAGGCATCCTCCAGACGCCTCAGCTCCTCCTGCCTACCGACGAACATGGCGCCTCCGATAATGGTTGTTCAAACAAAGGTTTTCCTGACAATCATTATAGATACTGCATGAAGTTGCGACAAGGCATCGGGAGGCTGCACACCAGCAGTCGGGTGGAGTCCACCTGGCATGACATCCATTCCCTGACTCGGCGGAGAGCCTCCTACCCGGGCATGGCCGATCGCCGTCCGCATGGTTCGCCCCGTGCGGCGCCAGGTTCGCAGAGCGGCGCAGTCCACCAGCATGCCCGTCATGCGGCCCGCCTACCTGCGCAAACGTCGCGCCGAAGCCTCGATCCCATGTGTGCGCAGACACACCTACAACCTGTCTATGCGCTTCAACTACATCAACAGCATGGTGGCCCGCATGAACCGCGCGGTGGGCGACGCGGCGGAGATGACCAAGGTGCTGGACGAGCCGTGCCGGCGGCACCTACGAGAGCCTCTGGGACCGCCAGACCGGCGCCTTCCTCGAGGCGGAGTGAAGGCACAGAAAGTCACCTGCGACTCAACAGTTCTTGAAATGTTGCACTAGCAGCATATCTAAGCGACTGAAAAGGTGTTATATATCGTTTAGTCAGTCTTGAAATATTGCATCATCGGTGCTTCAATATCGTTGAAAAGTTGCGTCAGGCGTCTGGAGACTCATGCTTAAACGAAAGATGTACACCTACCTGCAGTCATGGAAGCGCTCGCACGGCACCCAGTGCCTCCTCGTCAACGGCGCCCGCCAAGTTGGCAAGTCGTTCATCATCGAGCGCTTCGGAGAGGCGGAGTACGAGAGCCTCGTAAAGCTCGACTTCGTCGAGCATCCCGACTACAAGGAGATCTTCAGCGGGTCGCTGTCGGCGAAGGACCTCTACTCGCGCATCACGCTCTTCGTGCCGGGCGTGCGAATCGTCCCCGGCAAGACCCTCCTCTTCCTCGACGAGCTGCAGGAGTGCCCTGAGGCACGCGCCGCGTTCAAGTACCTCGCACAGGACGGGCGCTGCGACGTCATAGGCTCGGGCTCGCTCCTGGGAATCAGGTACCGCGAGCTCAAGGACGCGCCGTCGCTGCCCGTCGGATACGAACGGCAGGTCACGATGCGCCCCCTCGACTTCGAGGAGTTCCTCTGGGCCCTCGGCTACGACGATGAGGCGCTCGACGCGCTCAGGGGCTACTACGAGCGGCTCGAGCCCGTGCCGCAGGCGGTGCACACGGCCATGATGCGTCGCGTGAGGGAGTACCTGGCCATCGGAGGAATGCCTGCGGTGGTGAGCGCCTTCGCCGGAGCAGGCGACTACGGGGCCGCCCACGACGCGCAGCTGATGCTGCACGCGCTCTACCTCGACGACATCGCCCGCTACGCCCCACCCGAGGAACGCGTCAAGGCCCGCGCCTGCTACCTCTCGCTCCCGCGCCAGCTCGCAAAGGAGAACACCAAGTTCCAGTACGCCGTCGTGGAGAAGCGCGCCGGTGCGCGCAAGTTCGCAGGCTCCGTCGACTGGCTTGTTGGCTCCGAGATGGTCCTGCGCTGCCAGGCGGTCTCCGCGCCATCTTACCCACTCGCAGCCTACGAGGTAGGTGAGCGCTTCAGGCTCTACGCCAACGACACGGGCCTGCTCATGGCCATGTACGACTTCGACCTGAAGCGCGCCATCGTGGAGAACACGCTTGCGGGGCCCATGAAGGGCGGGCTGTACGAGAACCTGGTGGCCACCATGCTCGCCGCGCAGGGTGTGCCCCTGCGCTACTGGACCTCCACGAACGGCAGCCACGAGATCGAGTTCCTCGGGTCGCGGGACGCGCGGGTGGAGCCCATCGAGGTAAAGGCCTCGCGCGGATCGACCGCGTCGCTCAACGCGCTGCTCGCACGCAACGACATCGCACAGGGGTTCAAGCTCGTGGACGGCAACGTCGGGCGCGACGGCAAGAAGGTCACCCTGCCTCACTACCTGTCGCCGTATCTGTACCGGTAGACAGCGAGAACCTCATGCGCGGCCGCACGAGCATCGTCGTCGCCCACCGCCTCTCCACCGTCGCGGCCCTCGACCGCATCGTGGCGCTGGAGGAGGGGAGAATCGTGGAGGCCAGCACCGGCGAGTACGCAAAGCGCTACGGCTTCATCTACGTGGACTATTACGACGACGGCACCGGTGACGGCCACCGCGTGCGCAAGGACAGCTTCTATGACTACCAGCGCATCATTGCCGAGGCGCGCGGCGAGTAGCCGACGGCCTTCTGGGCTTTGGGACCCCGTTTGCTCGGATCTGTCGCCTACCTGATGAAGTTGGTGAACGTCACCTTGGGAAGCTCGGGCAGGCCGCTGCGCTCCTTCTCCGCCGCAATCGCGCGCATGAGGAA
>CACXFC010000180.1 GCA_902766835.1 uncultured Coriobacteriaceae bacterium
AGCCGCTGCCTGCAGTGCGACCTGCGCCTGACCATCACCAAGCCGCGCCTGTGGAACGAATACTAAGGGAGGGGGAACCATGGACTACACGATCAACCAAGCTGGTGCCACATCCGTGTCGGCACTGCTGAGCGCCTCTGGTGCAGCAACCGAGGGCCTGAAGGCCGTCTGGCTCTCTTATCCCACCGCAACCTTCGTGCCTGCCGCACGCTTCGACGAGGAGCTTGAGGTTGCCGAGGGCACCTCGTGCCTGCGCACCTACGACGAGGGCGACTGCATGTGCGACGCCCTGTACCGCGTGGTGGGCGAGCTGCGCATGGCCACCGAGTGCACCTGCACCTTTGGCCACGAGGGCGGCTATCAGCTTCACACCATCCTGGGCGACGCCTGCAACAAGAAGGGCAAGCCCTCCGACATCGCGCTGATCCGCGACCTTGCGCCGGTCATGGCGTCGCAGGCAATCTGCGACGAGGGCAAGGCCATCGGCCGCGTCGCGCTGCAGGCGCTCGACCTGTTTGGCGACGAGATCGAGCCGCACTTCACCAAGAAGCAGTGCCCCACCTGTGGGTGCGATGCCTTCAAGACCTTCCACGTCCTGGTGAGCAAGTGCACCGGCTGCGGCAAGTGCCTCAAGGCATGCGACGACGACGCCATCCTGGGCAAGGCGAAGTTCGTGCATGTCATCAACCAGCGCAAGTGCACCCAGTGCGGTGCCTGCCTGGAGGCGTGCCCCGAGGGCGCCGTGGTGCGTGCGGGCGCCAAGAAGCCCAAGACGCCGCCCAAGCCCATTCCGGTTCGCCGCAAGTAGGGCTGCCAGAAGCTCGCAAGGGAGCAAGGGACCGCAACAGGAGCCGGGGCGATGTGGCGCCGGCTCCTTTCTTGTGTGCAGCATGTGCGCTGGGGGCAAGTAAGGGACACGCCCTTTTTTGCCCCGCGGGACAAAAAAGGGCGTGTCCCTTACTTGCCCCTCGTATATCTCTGCAATTGACTGTACGTCCCCAGCATGCATAGATGATGTCTTACCCGCCCCGCTAACGCCAGGTTATCGGCGTTAGCGGGGCGGGCCCCAACTTCGACACTGCTGCCATAGCGTCTGTTGGCACGTTTGCAGAAAGTGAGCGATTGAGGGCCAAAATGTATCCTCAACCTGCGAAAATGAAAGCACGTGCAAAAGAGAGGAGAGAGGGGTACGGCATGGCATTTCCTGAGAACTTCCTGTGGGGTGGCGCGGTAGCGGCGCATCAGCTAGAGGGTGGCTACGCCGAGGACGGGCGCGGCCTTTCGGTCTCTGACGTGATGACCGGCGGCGCCAACGGCGTGCCGCGCGAGATCACCGAAGGCGTTATCGAGGGCAAGTACTATCCCAACCACAAGGGCATCGACTTCTATCACACCTACCGCGAGGACATCGCGCTGCTGGCCGAGATGGGCTTCAAGTGCTTCCGCACGTCCATCAGCTGGAGCCGCATCTTCCCCGAGGGCGACGAGCTTGAGCCCAACGAGGCTGGCCTCAAGTTCTATGACGACATGTTCGACTGCATGCTCGAGCACGGTATCCAGCCGGTCATCACCCTGAGCCACTTCGAGATGCCCTATGGCCTGTGCGTCAAGTACGGCGGCTGGGCAAACCGCAAGCTCATCGACTTCTTCGTGCGCTATGCAACGGTGTGCTTCGAGCGCTACCACACGAAGGTCAAGTACTGGATGACCTTCAACGAGATTGGCAACCAGTTCAACATCTCCAACCCCATCTTTGGTTGGACTAACTCCGGCGTTGTCTTCACCGAGTTCGATGACCCCGAGAAGATGATGTACCAGTGCGCTCACTATGAGTTCGTGGCAAGCGCAAAGGCCGTTGTGGCTGGCCACAAGATCGACCCCGACCTCATGATTGGCTGCATGATTGCCTCGGGCCCCACCTATCCGCGCGAGTGCAAGCCCGAAGACGTGCTCATGGCCGACGACGCCAACCACCACATCTTCTTCTTCGGCGACGTCCAGTGCCGTGGCGTCTACCCCAACTACGCAATCAAGATGTTCGAGCGCAAGGGCTGGAACCTCGACATCAACGACGACGACCTGAGCGCGCTGGCGGCAGGACCGGTGGACTACATCGGCTTCAGCTACTATGCCAGCAGCGTGGTCGACTCCTCTGTCGAGGTCGACATCTCCGAGTCCACGAGCGCCAACGACCCGCACAACGTGCCCAACCCCTATCTGGGCGCCACCGACTGGGGCTGGACCATCGACCCGGTGGGCCTGCGCATCATGCTCAAGCGCTTCGACGAGCGCTACAATGGCATGCCGCAGTTCATCGTGGAGAACGGCATTGGCATGTACGAGGACCTCGACGAGAACAACACCGTTGAGGACGACGCCCGCATCAGCTACCTGGGTGCGCACATAAAGGAGATGAAGAAGGCCGTCGAGGAGGATGGCGTCAACCTCATCGGCTACACTCCGTGGGGCTGCATCGACGTCGTGAGCTTCACCACCGGCGAGTACCGCAAGCGCTATGGCTTCATCTACGTCGACATCCAGGACGGC
>CACXFC010000181.1 GCA_902766835.1 uncultured Coriobacteriaceae bacterium
ACCAGTTTGGCGCCCAGACCCCCGGCACCGACGACGAGGTCCACGAGTTCTGCACCCTCAACTACGGCACGCAGTTCCCGCAGATGAAGAAGTCCGACGTCAACGGCGAGAACCAACTTGCCCTGTTTGCCTGGCTGAAGGAGCAGAAGGGCTTCGAGGGCTTCGGCGAGGGCAAGACCGCCCAGTTCATGGAGCAGCACTTGGCCAAGATCGACCCCAACTACGCCAGCAACCCCGACATCAAGTGGAACTTCACCAAGTTCGTCATCGACCGCGACGGCAACGTGGTGGCCCGCTTCGAGCCCACCGCCGACATGGCCGACGTGCGCGCCTGCGTGGAGAGCCTGCTCTAAGCGAGCGTTTCAATTCGAAGGAAATTAAGGGACACGCCCTTTTTTGCCCCGAGGGGCAAAAAAGGGCGTGTCCCTTAATTTCCCTTGCATGTTATTGCCTTGCTATCATGGGGCGTGCAGGCCGCCGAACAGGTTGGAGTTCCCATGCAATGTGCCATCGTTCGCTCGCGCATCATGCTCTCGCGCAAGGCAGAGCCCGCCGCGGCCGACGACCTGCCCATCGCGATGGATCTTCTCGACACGCTACATGCGCACGAGGCAACGTGCGCGGGGATGGCCGCCAACATGATTGGCCGCAACAAGCACATCATCGCCTTCTTCGACGAGCGCAAACACGCGCAAGTCATGCTCAATGCGCAGATTACGCGACGCGAGGGGTCCTATCAGACCGAAGAGGGCTGTCTCTCGCTTGAGGGCGTGCGTCCCACCACTCGCTACCGACGCATCACCGTCAGCTGGCAAGACATAGAGCTAGCTCAGCACACCCGCGCCTTCTCCGGCTTTGTGGCACAGGTCATCCAGCACGAGCTCGACCACTGCGCCGGCATAGTCATCTAGCACGCGTGAGCGTTGTTTGCGGTTGCCGCCTCAGGCAGGCCGAAAAACCCGCAGACAAGAGCCGATGTCTGTGGTTTCCCTTCTTGCTGACCAGAATATGCGCAAACTGGAGTCTCTGAAACGCAGACAACCTCTATTTCGGCGTCCCGGCGCGTTCGAAAACCGCAGACAATGCACGTGGGCCCTTGGGCTGGTGGGTCGCGGGGGCGGATGGTTGCGGCACCCGACTGTTGTCTGCGGTTTTCACGAGGGCTCGAGGGCCGAAACACGCATTGTCTGCGTTTCAGGGGTGGCCATTTTCGCCTATTCGCACCTGACGTCGCGCGATTCGCAGACAACAGCTCTTGTCTGCGGGTTTTTCCGCCTGTCAAAAGCGACAACCGCAAACAACGCAACCGGGGGCCTGACGCCAGAATAGGGTCAAGGTAGTTTCCGTCGGCAGGCACGCATTGAGGCAACACAGTTGCTCTACACGTGTCTTTTAACTCTCCGGTACAATGCCACAGCGGCAACCATTGAAAGACCTATGAGCGTTCCCGCAAGGTCCGCTCGTGGTTCACCTTTCGCTCAGGCGTGAACGGTGGACGATTTGGGAGGAAACTACATTGTCTGACGTGCTGTACATCGTAATCCCTGCCTACAACGAGGCAGCCAACATCGAGAGAACCGTTGCGGAGTGGTACCCCGTTGTAGAGGCCCACGCGGGTGATGGCAAGTCGAGACTTGTCATCGTCAACGACGGAAGCAAGGACAACACGTGGGAGATGCTGCAGTCCCTTGCCGCAGACCGCCCGCTAATGGAGCCGCTCACTAAGCCCAACGGCGGCCACGGCCCCACCCTCATCTACGGCTACAAGCACGCGATCGCATCGGGCGCCGATTGGGTCTTCCAAACCGACTCCGACGGCCAGACGGATCCGAACGAGTTTCCCCTCATGTGGGACGAGCGCGATTCCTACGACGCTCAGTTCGGCAATCGCACGGAGCGTGGCGACGGCCAGGACAGGGCCTTCGTCGAACGCACGCTCTGCAGGATCCTCAAGCATTACTTTGGCGTGAGCATGCCCGACGCAAACGCGCCGTTCCGCCTGATGTCGGCACAGTTCCTGCGCGACTACCTGCCTAAACTGCCGGAGGACTACAATCTTCCCAACGCCATGCTGTCGACCTATGGCGTCTACTATGGCCGGAAGGTTCGCTTCGTGCCTGTGACGTTCAAGCCGCGCCAGGCGGGCAAGAACACGATCAACATCAAGCGTATCGTGGGCATCGGCTGGAAGGCGCTCGCAGACTTCAGGCAGCTGGCGAAGGAGCTGTAAAGCGCAATCGAGATGCCATCATCCTATTGAAGGCTATTTATTATCGAAGTAGATGGCAGGCGCCCCGTCAGCGAAACACTGACGGGGCGCCTGCCTTACGCAAAGATCCGTGCACGCCAAAACGCTTAGGGCCTCTCATCAGCTTTGAAATGCGAGGCGATTCGTTGTCCGAGAGAGGTCCATCCACATGCGGAATAGGGTATGAGGAAAAGCCAGAAGGGAAGAATGTATTGCGTTTTGGTCTCCCAGAACAGATAGAGCAGCGCTCCCCCTAAGACGAGTATTATCGCAAGAAGCTGTATCGACAGATTATCATCTCTTCTCTTCATAGCTCCCAAGCACCACAGAAGAGAACCAATCGCAGCAAGGGATTGGAATATGTCTGCAAGCGTGACTGATATAGTATTGGCGATTCCATAATAGAACAGAGGCGCGAAGGTTGTGTATTCCCGGCTCACATCAGCCATATAAGATGCGAATTGTCCCGGGTTGATAACGTGATTGCTTATAAGGAAGCACTCACAACTAGGTTCGAGCCACTCGATTGCCAGCTTCCGCCCAAAGAACTTAACTGTATAAGCTGGGTTTTTCGCAAAACGATTAAGTCTCGCCTGAAGATAGTGAGCATTGAAATCGTCCCAGGACGAGAAGCCCTCTGCACGAGGGTCACCCCAAATGTACGAATCAAAGTACCCTGGCCACTCCGTATCATTCTTGGGAAGCGTGCCATCGCCAAGTTCTGCAAGCCGCTCGGAGCCGCCACCGATACCCATAACAACCCACGCCGTCTTGGGCATGGCATTATGCAGGTCGGTTCCCATCTGTGCCTCATATTTATCGAGAAAAGGATTCAGGAGCAGGGACGTAAGCAGGAAGGGTAGAACAATGAAGGGCAGGTAAAACCAACGCTTTGTATGCAGGCTGTAGATGAGGACACAAAAAGCGAAGGCAATAGAGGCTATCTGCATCGTCTCCTTAACAAGGGTGGAGAATGCCAACAGGAGCGAACAGAGGGCAAAGCCGAGAAGCTGCTTGGAAACAGAATTGTCCTCTTTGCAGCAGAGGATGCAGATGAACCATGCGCCAAGACCAAGAGCTTGCCCTATCAGATTGCCATAGATAAACGTTGAGTAATAGACCAAAGGCGTAAAGACCAGGCAGAGTCCTAGGGTCACAAGAGAGACCCGGTCATCACCGCTGAGTTCGTAAGCTATACGGCAAAGCAAAAGCCACGTGATGCCGATGGAAACCGCATTCACCAGCTGAAAGAGCGTATGGAACTTGTTTCCCGCAATGTCTTGGCAGGCGCGAAGCAGCAAGATGAATGGCGTTTGGTGAGGGAAGCGCTCCATGTAGCAGTGGAAGTCAGCGTGAGCTCCAGTTGCCGGATCAATGCCCCAAATAATCTTTCCGTAGTCATACCATTCGGCAAACTCGCTGGGAACACTCGCCCTGTCACCCAGGGCATACGCGGCGCTCGAGAGGTCAAGCGCATCGAAGGCAGGGCCGCAATTGGCAATGAACACCCATGTGGCACCCAGGAGCGTACCAAGAATAAGAGCGATGCGTTCAACACTCTGGTGCCGAGGGACGATACGGGCTCTTGAAAGGAGAGTAACCAGAGCCAACCATGCGAGGATACCGACAATCGTAGGAACGAGACCGCTCATGCCAATTATGGCCTGTTCCTCTGCTTGGTTTCTGATGACATCCACTGTCAAGACAGTAGAGCCAACGCCGAGCATTGACAGAAACACAATTCCTAGCACCAAGAAAAAGGTTTGGATGAGCGAAGAAGCCTTCGGCCCGCCGTGTGGGCGCACATGCTGGCCTCCGGCTCCTTCTTCATTCACGGGCGTAGCCTCTGTGATCTCTGACACGAACATTCTCCCTAAGTTGTGGTTTGGGTAGCCTTCGGCTTTCAAGCTGTGATGATTGCGTGGCCGTATCGTCAGCTCACGCATCCGGCAGTCTGGCAGCGGCCAATCGACTAACCGATAGTAGCATATGCTCGCTGTTTAGATGCTTATGTGGCATAAACCCACCGGAGGCATTCGTCCACGGGAAAGCCTGTGGGAAACCAGGGGACACGCATCCACGCAGCTAGTACCAGCCGATGGGGCGTTCGTGGGTCACGCACATCGCCAGGCGGTTGGCCCAGCGCTCGCAGAAGAAGCGGTAGTACGAGTAGTCCCTGCGCTCGCGGAAGCGCGTGCAGGCAGGAAGGCCGGCCCACAGAAGCGAGGGCAGCACGATCATCGGCAGATAGAGCGGCCCCAACAGCAGTGACTGCAACGTATGACCGTATTCGTGCACAACAAGCGACTGATGCGCGCCCTTGGGTACGAAGACGAACATCCCAAGCGAGAGACCGGCGTCTGAGCCCCATTCCGTCACAAACGCCGAGCGATAGCTGCCCTGCCGCCGCGTCCTTCGATAAAGGAGGTACAGCAGGCCGCCAACCACATTCTGGGGAAGCCCCCAGGTTATCTGTATCAGCCGGGCAAACCGGCCCTTCGCCTTCGAGATAGCCATGCTTCTATGATACCCACGGAAGCGCCTGCCCTACCCCTCCAGCTTCTGTACCAGCAGCTGATTGAACACCTTGGGATTGCCGGCGCCCTTGCTCGCCTTCATGCACTGCCCCACCAGGAATCCCACGACCTTCTTGTTGCCGTCGCGGTATTGCTGAACCTGCGCCTCGCAGCGCCCCAGCACCTCGTCCACTACGGCAGCCAACGCCTCGGTATCGTTGGATTGCAGCATGCCCCAATCCCTTGCTACCGCCAGCGGCATCTTACCCGTGCCGTCAACGGCCTCCAGCACCTTGCGTGCCTGCGAGAAGGAGAGCGCATCGGCCGCCAGCAGCTCGGTTATCGACGTAATCTGCAGCAAGGTCAGCGCCTTGTACGCCGGAACAAGATTGAGCATCACATTGGCGAGCATGGGCACTGCCTGCGGTTTCACCCCGTGCGAGGCATCCTCAAATCGGCGAGCCACCGCCGGGTCCCCCGCAAGCTTCGCGGCATCGCTGCGCTTGAGGCCCCACGTAGCCACATAGCGGTCTCGCTTGGTATCGGGCAGCTCG
Source organism: uncultured Coriobacteriaceae bacterium (assembly GCA_902766835.1). Lineage (GTDB taxonomy): Bacteria > Actinomycetota > Coriobacteriia > Coriobacteriales > Atopobiaceae > UBA1367. The sequence continues at coordinate 5,319 of CACXFC010000181.1, forward strand.
GGCACGCGTGCCCGACAGCGCTCGATGAACTCGTCAGACAGATCGAAGGGTGCCAGGTCTGGGTCGGGGAAGAAACGGTAGTCGTCGTTGGTCTCCTTCACGCGCATCACCACGGTGCGCTTGCGGCTGGGCTCCCAGTGCCGCGTCTCCTGCAGGACCGTACCGCCCGCCTCAAGCACCTCGGCCTGGCGACAGATCTCGTAGGCAAGTGCGTCATGCAGGCTCTTGAACGAGTTCAGGTTCTTCAGCTCGGTCTTGGTACCCAGGCCACTCTCCCCGCGGCGTCGCAAGCTCACATTGCCGTCGCAGCGCATCGAGCCCTTCTCCAGCGAGCAGTCGGAAATGCCCAGCGTAAGGAAGGTTTGGCGCAGCTTCTCCATGAAGCGGCGTGCCTCCTCGGGCGTGCGTAGGTCGGGCTCGGTGACCAGCTCTATCAGCGGGGTGCCGCAGCGGTTATAGTCGATGAGGCTCTCGCTGGCGCCACCGATGCGCCCCTCGGCGCCGCCCACGTGCACCATCTTGGCGGCATCCTCCTCCATGTGGATACGCAGGATGCGAATGGGCGCCACATAGGACCCATCGATGGCCTTTTCGATGGTGCCATCCGGACGTTCCTTCGCCCCGTCGCCCGCAATCTCGAGGTCCAGGTGACCGTGCATCACAAAGGCCACCGGCCCCTGCGTGGTCTGGAAGTTCTTGGCCATATCGGGGTAGAAGTAATGCTTGCGATAGAACATCGAGCGGCGCATGACCTCGCAGTTTGTGGCGATGCCCGCCATCACGATGTACTCGATGGCCTTTCTGTTGGGCACCGGCAGGGCGCCGGGCATGCCCAGGCAGATGGGGCACACGTTGGTGTTGGGCGGGTCGTCATGGCTGAGCCTGCACCCGCAGAACATCTTAGTCTCAAGCGTGGTGAGCTCGGTGTGGACCTCAAGGCCAATGACGGCCTCCCAGTCGTGCAGTACCTCAGACAGCTTCCTCATGCCAGCTCACCTCCCTTACCCGCAAACGCAGGTGCCACAATGCCCTCCATGTGGCAGGCGCGCTCAAGCGCGCGGGCGAAGGTCAGCAGCTGTGCGTCGGCAAACGCCGGGCCCTGCAGCTGCGCACCAATGGGAAGGCCGGAGTCGGCGCCTAGGCACACCGGCACACTGATACCGCAGTTGCCGGCGATATTGTTGGAGATGGTAAAGACATCGGCCAGATAGAGCGCGGCCGGGTCGGAGATGGCGCCATGCTCCCAGGCCACGGTTGGGCTTGCCGGCATCAGGATGGCATCTACCTGCGCAAACGCGCGCTGGTAGTCGGCCGTGATGAGCGTGCGCACCTTCTGAGCGGCCAGATAGTACTTCTCGTATACGCCGCTGGAGAGCAAATAGGCGCCCAGCATCTGGCGGCGCTTTGCCTCGGGGCCAAAGCCATGCGCACGACTGAGCGAGCTCTGCTCGGCCAGCGTGGTGCACCTCGGTTCCTGGTAGCCATAGCGCACGCCGTCGAAGCGCGCGAGGTTGGAGAAGGCCTCGCAAGGAGCCAGCACGTAGTAGGCGGCAATGGAGCTGGCCATGTTGGGCAGGTCCACCTCCACGATGTGCGCACCAGCACTGGCAAGCTTGTCAGCAGCGTCAAGGATCGCCGTACGTACCTCGCTCGCCAAGCCCTCGGCTTCAAGCAGCGCGGGGATGATGCCTACTGCACGACCCTCGATGGGGTCCTCCAAGTGGGCCAAGTGGTCCTGCGCGCAGTTCTGGCTGGTTGCGTCGAGACGGTCACGCCCGCCAGCAGTAAGCGCGTTCATGGCAAGCGCCACATCTTCCACGCTTCGGCCGAGGGGCCCCGCCTGGTCAAGCGAGCTGCCAAAGGCCACCACACCGTAGCGGCTGACCGCCCCGTAGCTTGGCTTCATGCCCACTACGCCGCACAGCGACGCCGGCTGACGAATGGACCCACCGGTGTCCGAACCCAGTGCGAGGGTCACCTGCCCCGATGCCACAGCCGCTGCGCTGCCGCCCGACGAGCCTCCCGGCACACGCGTGATATCCCAAGGGTTGTTTGTGGGATGGAAGGCGGAGCTGTCGGTGGTGGAGCCGAAGGCGAACTCGTCCATGTTGAGCTTGCCCAGCGGCGTGGCGCCCGCATCGAGCATGCGCTGCACGCAGGTGGCGGTGTAGGCGCTCTCGTAGGTCTCCAGCATGCGGCTCGCGCAGGTAGTACGCGTACCCAGCAGATTCATGTTGTCTTTGAATGCGACGGGGACGCCCGCCAGAGGGGGCAGGCTCTCCCCTGCCGCGCGGGCCGCGTCGGTCTTGGCGGCGGCTTCTAGCGCGAGGTTCTCGCTCACCTGCAGAAAGGCCTGCGTGGACGCATCACGCGCGGAGATGGCATCGAGTGCGGCGTGCGCAACTTCGGTCGCCGTGAAGTCCCCAGCCGCGATGCCAGCCGCAATCTGCCGGGCGGTAAGCGTATCGAGGCTTGTCATTACGCAGCACCGCCATCCGCCAGAATCTGTGGCACGAGAAACGATCGCTCGCGCCACGAGGCCGCGTTCGCCAGAGCCTCCCCCAGCGTAAGGCCCGCAACCGGCACGTCGTCACGCGCCACGTTGGCCAGCTCGCCGATGGGATGGAAGGTGGGCTCGACATCGTCCAGGTCGTAGCCAAGAATGGGTTCAAGCAGGTCAATCGCGTCGTTCATATACGTGGTCATGTCGGATAGCTCCGCCTCGGTAAGGGCGATGCGAGCGTATTCGGCAATGCCCGCCACGTCATCTTTGGTCAGGGCCATGAGCGTCTCCAAGCAGTAGCGCAGGGCTGCTAGTGGTCTTCCTCTTCAAGCTCGGCGCGATACTTCTCGTCGTCGTCAGTCCACCCGCGTGCGTCGTTGCGCCTCTGGGCCGCCTCAAGCACCTCGAGCGCGAAGGCAAACTGCTCTTCCGTCACATCGCGCTCCTTGAACTCCTTCTCGTAGTCATCGAGCTTCTCGTCCACCAGCTCCCTGATACGACTCGGCGCAATCTCTGAGGCCACAACCATGGCCAAGGCCCTGTATACGCTGTCCTGCATATCACTTCTCCCGTTCGTGCCGAACTCGCATTACTGTACGGGGACTTGCTCCTCCGCCTGCATTTCCATCATGTTCTTGGCGGCCCGCGAAAACCAGGACGCCTTAGGCAAATTGAGCCGCATCACCGGCTGCCCGCTGGAATCCACACCCAGAATCACAGCCTTTACCAGCACCTTCGGATACATCCCCGCAAGCTTCCACAAGACCCTGACGTAAGGGTTCTGCTCGTTGGCAAACCCCACGGGCGTCCCCTTGAACGCGATGGCGCCGCGGCCGCTCCACTTCAGCCCGCAATACTGGCTGACCATCGTGTGCTCAGTAGGCATAATCGCCACGTCAAACACCTGGCCACATTTGTAGGGCTTCAGGCAGCGACAGTCGAAGGGGGTCACATCCACGTGATTGTTGCCCAGCGGCACATGCAACGTGCCCAGCACGGGCTTTCCCATCACGCTGCGCAGGAACACCATCACGCACACCGCGAGCACGAGTATCAAAACGAGGGCCAGAGCAGCCATGTTCACCTCCAACATGCCACGGGAATGCCGCATCCGCCTCTGCTCATCATAGTGCTTTGCAGGCCCCGTAACATGAAATTGGGGACCCCCTTTTGCCCCCGGAACACGGGGAAACTAGGGGACACGCCCTTTTTGCCCAGCTGGGCAAAAAGGGCGTGTCCCCTAGTTTCCATCTGCCGGTCGGGCAGAAAGGGCGTGTCCCCTAGTTTCGGCGAACCTACGCCGCCGTCACTTGATTCGTCTTTAGGAGGCGGGCGCGTGCAGCACCTTGTCATGCATGCGGTGCAGGAAGGCTGCCATATCCTGACGCCACACGTCGTTCATGCCCCTGTACTCTTTGCCGTGATCCGTATTCCAGCCGGTGGTCACACCTGTCGACGCCAGCCACAGGATGTCCTCGTAGTGCGACGTACCACCCTTGCCCTCGGCATCGGGCGCGGTCACATCGACGAAGATATTCTCGGTGCCGCCTTCCGGCGCGTTATCGCCCAGCTTCCAAATGGCAAGACGATGCAGGAAAGCCGCCATATCCTGACGCTTGACAGTATCCCTGCCACGGAACACGAAGGTGCCATCATGCATGTCCCAGCCCTTCGAGATACCCACGCTGGCTAGCCAACAAATCTCACGGTAGTGAGGGGTTTCCGGGGTGACATCACTAAACTTCGCCAGGTCTTCCTCGGTCACCTCATAATCTGGACTGCCAGCCAGGCGGTACAGGAAGGCGGCCATGTCCTGACGGTATACCGACACGGTCCCGCGATAGGTGTAATCGGGGTAACCCGTGGTAATGCCCGTGTCGGCAAGCCAAAGGATGTGCTCGGCGTGCGGCGTGTTGGGCGGCGTGGAGCTTCCAGCAGCCACCACGTCGGTAAAGCGCGTGTAGCCCAGTGAGTTGCGCAGGTTGAGGATGACCTGCTTGGCCGCAGGGTCGGTGATGCGCGTCACGCTACCGTGGCGGTTGGGGATGATGTTGCCCAAGACGTCCTTGGTCACGATGCGCTGCGGCCAAGTCCATCCTTCCAACATCGACTCGGAGGTCTGATAGTAGATGCCATTGATACCGCTGCCGTTGGCGTCACTATAGCTGTCGAGCTTGTCGGTGTAGAAGAAGTACTTCTCCTTCTTGCCGTCCTGCAGGTCGAGGCCTTTGGTCAGGCACGGGCCCTCGTAGCCGGTGACGACGTTGTCGTTGATGATGCGCCAAGCATTAGGGTTGCTTGCTTGGTTCAGGTCATCAATCTCGAAGATGTAGTTCTGGACGCCGTCCTTCTTGATGGACAGGTAATACTTGCCGTTCTCCTTGTAGAGGGAGGGGTCAATCCAGTTCTCGGAATAAACCGGTAGGTAAATGCGCGTGAAATCGCCGGAGTTGCCCAGCGGCGAAGCACCACGCTGCAAGTCCGTCATACCTGCTTCATTGTCAGGATTGCGCGCTAAACCTGTCACTTTGCAGATGTAGGGCTGCAAGTAGTCTTCGAATGGGTGGCCGTCAAAGTACCCGTAGTAACCAAGCGGCGCCACAATCCAACAGTCGCCATTGTCATCAAACATAAATTCTGGCCCCGCGCAATGGAACTTCCCACCGCCAACCTTGCCCTTTGTGTCAGGCGCGGGAGACACGGTGCCGGGAACGCCAATCGGACGATTAGGATAGGTCCAGTTCACCAAGTCACGCGATGAGCCGAACATGGGAATGAATTTCCAGCCGCCATTCCACTCGGTGGTCCAACCTGTCATCATCCAGAACACACCATTGTAGTAGCCAATGCCCGGGTCGTGCAGCGTGCACTGCTCATACTTGCCATCAACCAAAGCGAACACGTCGGTGCCGTCGTTGTTCATCGGCTTATACGGCGTGCCCAGGCTCTCGAAAGTCTTGCCGTCGTAGGAAACATACAGGTAGTCGGTCGTGCCATTGGTTGCACGGTCCATGAATGCGGCTAGGAAGACGTCAGGCAGCTCGTCTGCCAAGGCTGATGCGGGCGCAAGCAAACACGCAAGCATCACCGCAGCCACGGCGGCAAATGCGCGCGCAAGCAGATGCTTTTCGGAGCGAACGGGCAAGGACATAGGCGTCACCTCCACAGCGGGTACTCACTATATACATGCACGAGTATACCTGCCGTCTTCAGACGACATAATGTCACATCGGCAACGGCCCTGCTTCTGTTAACTGCGGGGCGGCGTGCAGAAATTGGGGATCCCCCTTTTTGCCCAGCTGGGCAAAAAGGGGGGATCCCCAATTCCATGTGCCGCGAGAACCGACCCCGCGGCCCACACATGTGCGGAAGGGGGTACGTCCCCGGCGCAGGTCTAGCAAACCTACAGGCCCAGGTACTTTCGCCAGAAGTCTGCCGAGGTCATCTGGGGCTTTGCGGCACGCCAGCGCTCCACCAGACTCCCCCACTCGCTGTCCAAGCGGCCCATCAGCACCTTCTTGCGCTCGAGCAGCTCGCGGAAGCGCGCGCGGTCCATGGTGGTGAAGTGCCCTGTCTTGCGGTCGTCGTTGAAGAAAAGGATGCGGCGGCAGTAGGCTACCTTGATGGGATGCAGGTGGTTGTAGAAGTTGATCATCCAGCCCCAGGCCTCGGGCGGGCGCAGGCGGCGCTCGGAACCTATCTGGAAGTTGAAGGTGCGGTCGAAGCGCTGCTGCTCCTTGGGGGCAAGCGGCCAGTCACCCTCGAAGGGCCAGATGGTCTCAACGGGAAGGCGCACGTCAAAGGGCCCGTCGACCGACTTCATGGCCGACTCCTCCTTCAAGACCTGCTCGGGGTTGGCACCCATCAGCCACTCGGGCCCTGCCAGGAAGTGCTCCAGGCCGTCAAGCAGCATCTCCACGTGCCCGTACTCGAACTTGCATATCTCGTGGTGGAAGCGCTCGTTGATCATGCCGTGCATGTCGAGGCATCCGCACGAGTCGATGGTGGCCTTGATGACCAGCTCGTTGCGCACGGAGAGGTAGCTCTCGTTGAACACGTTGAGCTTGGCGCGGTCGAAGGGCATGTGCCAGATGCAGATGCCGTTGAGCGTCATGAAGCGGCGGTTGGGGTCACGCAGGCCATACTCCGCATCGTCGCCGCGCACAAAGAAGGGCATGGTCAGGCCCTGCTTCTTCACCACCTCGATGGGGAAGCAGCAGAACCAGAACGCCGCGTACTGGCGGTCGGTGTCGCCCACCTCGGTGGCCTCGTTAGCAACGATGCAATTGAGGTCGGACATGCAGCGCGGCGGCTTGACCGGCCCAAACACGCCGTTGATACGAATGACGCCCACATCCTCGCCCATTGCGTCGGCCCATGCCATGGACAGCATGGCACCCGAGAGGAAGGCCTCCTGATACTCGGGCACCACCACGGCCAGCAGGTTGTGCGTGCGCACAAAGGCCTCGGGCAGCACGTTCACGTCATCGTCCATCATCAGCAGGTGCGTGGGCGTGACCTCAGCGTCTAGCGTCTCAATCATGCCTCGCGCGAAGCCGCCGGCGCCTCCCGCGTTGGGGTTGGCATACAGCCTGATGCGCGCATCGGCTGAGAGGGGGCCTTCGAGCGTGCGGCCATTGTCGACCACCGAGACCGTGAAGCCCTCGGCCACCGCCTCGTCGCTGGCCAAAAGCTGCTCGAACAGTGCCACGTTGGCACGCACGAAGCTCTCCTTCTTGAACGTGGTCATAACCACGTTCAGGCGCACCGGGCGCACGAGGCTCTCGTCCACCTGACACAGTGAGCCACCGCCTCCGTCCCCCTGACACGCCCCCGAGCGACTTGCCCCGCGCAGCGAATGCGCGGGGCTTGGCTTCCACAGACATTAGCTCCGCGTGAGCTTTGCCTCGTAGACGGTCCATGCACCGTTCTTGTAGGCGTAGACGTAGCCGCCCGCCCAGTTGATGGACTCGTAGTTCGCCTCAAGGAGCTCCGCGCCGGAAAACAGGTCGTACAGCGCGTACTTGTCGGACGAGCTGTCCTTGTAACCCCTAATCAGGCCAATAGTGAGCACATCAGGGTTGGAGATGTTGACGTCGTAGCTGCCGGTCGAAATCACCAGATGGCTGTCATCCTTGTAGAAGTCGAGGTCATACATCGAGCCGTCGACGTCCTCCACCAGCGTGCCGTTCGACAGGAAGAGCACGCGCTTGCCGGCGGTGTTCTTATACGTCTGGATGCCCGGCAGCGCTTGAATCACCGAGAACTCCTCGAGGTCTTCCGCCAGCGCCTTGCCCTGTCCATCCACGATCATCGACTTGCCGCCATCGGTAACGGAGAAGAGTCCGTCGAACTCACCGGTTACCTTCTCGAAGTTCCCCTCCAGCACGACGTTGCCCTTGGTATCAATCACCCACTTCTGGTCGTCGTCCTGCAGGATGTAGAGGTCGTTGGTGCTGGCGAGCGTGTTGAGGTAGCCCTCGGTGGCGAAGGTCGTCTCACCCTTGGCGTCAACGATGTAGGACTTCCCGCCCGACTGGTACGTGAGGCTGTGCCTGCCGAAGTCGGCATACCCGGTCGAGCTCCAGATCTCCTTGCCGGTGGCGTCGTACATGGTGTACTTGTCGTCCTCGTCCTGCACCACGAACGCGTCGCCAAGGTCCCTCAGGGCACGGCGCGAGCCGTTGGTGATCTCCACGCCGTCGACGAAGGCATGCTTCTGGAGGTCATACACTTTCGCGTAGCCTTTATACATGGTGTCGCCCTCGTCGATCGAGATCGAGACCAGCTTGTCGGTGGCATAGACGAAGCACTCGTCCTCGTTGTCGGTCTTATCCGTGGCGTAGATGACCTCCACGAAGCGGGCGTCGCATGCCTCTTCGGTCGCATACTCGATGGTAGCCGCCTCGCACGGCACCAGAACGCCGTCGGCAACCGACACCAAGCCGGTGTTGTTAACGTCATCGTTTTCGAGGGCAACCTCGTAGATTCCGTCCGTCCAATACTCGATGCCACGGATGATGGCACCATCCATCAGGGGCTTCCCGTCAACGCCCATCAGCTGCGGATCGCCGGCGTCGTTGAAGCCGATAGCGCCTTTCTGCTGGAACGACGGGATGCGCTTGTCGCCCTCAAAGGTACCGACTTCCTTCAGCTCGTAGTGGTAGTCGCAGCTACCCACCTCAAGCTGTGCTTTCCCCAGCTCCTGTGCGGCGGGCTCTTCCTCCGCAGGAGCCTCCTCCTGGGTCTGCTCCGCTTCCTCTGGCTCACTGGGCGCACTGGAAGGCTGCGAGCCGCCGCAGCCAGCAAGGCAAAGTGCAAAGCCCAGCGCCAACGTCACAAACGTCCTGCATGTCGATCTCATGGATACCCCCACGACCTAGACCTAAACCTATCGTTATTGATTCTAAGCCTGAAGGCAGGCGTCTTGAGGAGCGGCATCAGCCGAAATCGCTCCACAGGCAGGTGGACTCACGCCAGACGGCGTATCAACCCTGTTTGGATTGACATGCTCTGGTGGCGGCTGTTCACCTATACGAACGTTGTTTGCGGTTGCCACTTTTGGCAGGCCGAAAAGCACGCAGACAACAGGCGTTGTCTGCGGTCCTGCGTTCCGCCTGCCGAGATGCACGCAAATGGGGGTGCCCAAAACGCAGACAACGTTCGTTTCGGCATCCCGGTGCGCCGGCAAACCGCAGACAACACGCGCGGGCCCAGGGGGAGGAAAGTTGTCTGCGGTTTTCCAGAGGCCCCGGAGGCTGAAACACGCGTTGTCTGTATTTCGAGGGTGCTCGTTTCCACCCGTTCATGCCTCACGCGGCGCAAATCGCAGACAAGGCACTTTGTCTGTGGGTTTTCCGGCCTGCCAAAAGCGGCAACCGCAGACAACGTCCAGGGCAGCACGGGAAAAGGCTGGTTCACAGTCTACTCTTGGCTATCAGCTTGCGGTACACGCGCTCGACGAACCACGGCTCGGTGGAGCGTGCCAGCGCCTCCTCGGGCGTAAACCAGCCCACCTGACTGTTCTCGTCGGGCTTTACGCGCGGTACCTCATGCGGGTCCGCCTCCACGAGATAGGTCACGTTCAGGTGCAGGTGGGAAGACACGTATGCCCCGTGCTTCTCGTGCCCATCCACGCAGAGCACCTCCACCGAGAGGATGTCTGGGCGAACGATTTTGGCGCTGGTAAGGCCGCTTTCCTCACGCACCTCTCGCAGGGCAACCGTACGCAGGTCAAGCTCTCCGTCGGCATGTCCACCCAACCACGACCACGACTGATATATGTTGTGATAGGCCATCAGCACCTGCTGGCGGTCGGGCGAGACGACCCACGCCGAAGCCGTCATGTGCGCCGGGCCGTCGCGGCCATACAGGCGCACCACGGCCTCGGGCCCCTCTGCCTCTGCCCTCTCCAGATACCCAAGCAGCAGCCGGCGGTCGCGCGCCTCCTGCTCGTTGTAAGGAACATATGAAGCGAGTTCGTCTCTCAGGTTCATCGGGCCTCCTTCCAAGCTTCCCTATCTTATCGCGCCGGTTTTGCCGCTATGATGGAGACTGTCACAGCGTGAGGGGAGATGCAGATGTACAAGCTGGTAGCCACCGACATGGACGAGACCTTCCTGGGATTCGACCACTCCGTTCCACAGGCCAACATCGATGCCATCCTGCGCATGCGCGAGCTGGGCGTGCTGTTTGTGCCCGCCTCGGGGCGCGCGTACGGCTCCATCATGAACAGCCTGCGCAACCTGCCCGAAGAGTGCCTGAAGGACAGTTACGTCATCTCGTACAACGGCGGCTGCATCAACCGCGTGGGCGACCCGACCCCCATCATTGCCAACCGCATGCCCTTTGAGGTGGTGGACCGCCTCTTCAAGCACGCGTACTTCCTAGGCGACATTGGCATGCACATCTACACGCAGGCCGGCGACATCTGGGGATGGAACCTCACGCAGAGCGAGTACGACTACCTCGCAGGCCATATGGAGATCACGCCTTTTGAGGGCGACAACATCGACTTCTTGCGCGATGTGCCCCTTTCCAAGTGCCTCTACGTCTATGAGAACCTCGATTTGCTCCACGAACTGGCTCTTACCATGGACCCGTCGCTGACCGAGGGGCTTTCCACCACCTTCAGCTCGGGACGCTACTACGAGTTCAATCCAACGGGCGTGGACAAGGGATCTGGCCTGCGCGAGCTGGCATCGCGTCTGGGCATAGACATTGCCGACACCATCGCCTGCGGCGACTCGGCCAACGACATGGCCATGCTCGAGGCGGCCGGCGTGGGCGTGGTGGTGTCCAACGCCTCGGCCGATGCGATGGCCATTGCCGACTACCGTGCCAAGAGCAGCTGCGACGACGGCGTCTTCGCCGAGGTGCTAGAGAAGTTCATCGAGCCCCAGCACAAGTAACCCGGCCCCATGTGAATCGGGGACGGTCCTCGTTTCTCATGCGTGTGAATCGGGGACGGTCCTCGCTGCACATTTGCGTGAAATTAAGGGACACGCCCTTTTTGCCCAGCTGGGCAAA
>CACXFC010000182.1 GCA_902766835.1 uncultured Coriobacteriaceae bacterium
CAGATGACCCGTATCGTGCGTACCGCCATGGTCGAGGAGCTCGACCGCGACTACGTGCGCACCGCCAAGGGCTCCGGCCTGCCCAAGGGCGTCATCATCGCCCGCAACGTCCTGCGCAACGCTCTCATCACGCCCGTCACCACGCTGGGCATGAAGATTGGCTACCTGATGGGCGGCGCCGTGGTTATCGAGGTCATCTTCAACCTGCCTGGCATGGGCATGGCAATCCTCGACGGCGTCAGTGGCAACGAGCCGATGCTCGTCATGGGCGTCGTCATCGTCGTCGCGCTGTCGTTCATCGTCATCAACATTGTGGTTGACATGCTGTACCTGCTCATCAACCCCAGGATCAGGAGCGTGTAGCCATGGCAACGAGAAAAGATAACGCACAGAAGCTCGAGGGCATGGCCGCCAAGGGCCTCAAGTTCGAGGGCATCAAGAACATGAAGACCACCTCCAAGATCGCGCTTGGCATCCTGGTTGTGGTGGTGCTCCTGTCCATCCTGGCACCGGTCATTGCGCCGGCTGACCCCTACGCCATCGGCATGGCGCGTCAGGCTCCTGATGCGGCGCACATCTTCGGCACCGACGACAAGGGTCGTGACATTCTCTCCCGCATGCTCTATGGTGGCCGCATCTCGCTGGTCATCGGCTTTGGCGCCACGCTGTTCGCGCTGGTAACCGGCTCCATCGTGGGTGCCGCTGCCGCCGTGTCGCGCAAGGCCATCTCCGAGGTCATCATGCGCATCCTCGACATCATCATGTCGGTCCCCGGCATCGCGCTGGCAGCCGTTCTGGTGACGATCCTGGGCAAGTCGATCCCGGCCATCGTGTTCTCCATCGGCTTCATGTACATGCCGCAGATTGCCCGCATCGTGCGCGCCAACATCGTGAGCGAGTACGGCGAGGACTACGTGCGCGCCGTCATCGTGAGTGGTGCCCGCGCCCCGTGGATCCTTATCAAGCACGTGCTGCGCAACTGCGCTGCCCCGATTTTGGTCTTCACCGTGACCCTCGTCGCAGACGCCATCATCTTCGAGGCATCGCTGACCTTCCTGTCCGCCGGCATCTCCGAGCCCACCCCTACCTGGGGCAACATCCTGGCCGACGCCCGCGCTGGCGTCCTGTCGGGCCGCTGGTGGCAGGCACTGTTCCCCGGCATGGCCATCATGTTCACCTGCCTGGCACTCAACATCCTCTCCGAGGGCGTGACCGACGCCATGGCAGCTGCTCCCTCCGCTCCCGTTGACGCCGAGAACTCCGAGAGCCGTCGCGAGGCCGACCTGCTGGTTGCCGACCCCGTGCGCGCCTACGCCGCACAGGCCGACACTCTGGCCGAGCGCCTGGGCGCCCTGCGCACCGTGGAGCTTGCCCGCACCGACCGCCGCGTGCCCGACTACACCGTCGAGCCCCTGCTGCAGGTCAAGAACCTCTGCATCGGCTTCCCCAACCACGGCGACGTTAACGTGGTGGAGAACGTCAGCTTCGACGTGCGCCCCGGTCAGTGCATGGCACTGGTGGGCGAGTCTGGCTGCGGCAAGTCCATCACTACCAAGGTCATCATGAACCTCACCGACCCCGGCGAGCGCATCACCGGCCAGGTCCTTTACAAGGGCCAGGACCTGCTGAAGCTCACCGAGGAGCAGCATCGCCAGCTGCTGGGCCGCGAGATCGCCATGGTCTACCAGGACTCGCTTTCGGCCCTCAACCCCTCGATGCTCATCTCCTCGCAGATGAAGCAGCTCACCGACCGTGGTGGCACTCGCTCTGCCGAGGAGCTGCTCGAGCTCGTGGGCCTCGACCCCAAGCGTACCCTCGAGAGCTACCCGCACGAGCTCTCCGGCGGCCAGTGCCAGCGCGTGATCATCGCTATGGCACTTACCCGCGACCCGTCGCTGGTCATCTGCGACGAGCCCACCACCGCGCTCGACGTTACCGTGCAGAAGCAGGTCATCAAGCTGCTGAACGACCTGCAGAAGAAGCTCGGCTTCGCCATGATCTTCGTGAGCCACGACCTCGCGCTGGTTGCTGAGGTTGCAAGCGAGATCACCGTCATGTACGCCGGCCAGGTCATCGAGAGCGCTCCCACCAAGGAGCTGCTCACCAACCCGCGTCACGAGTACACCCAGGGCCTGCTGGGCTCGGTCCTCTCCATCGAGGCCCACGACGGC
>CACXFC010000183.1 GCA_902766835.1 uncultured Coriobacteriaceae bacterium
CGGCGTGCTGGAGTTTGGCATTCCCGAGTTCAGGCTGCCGCACTCCACCGTGCACCGCTTCCGCGACGTGCTGGCGCAGCTGGGCGTGAAGGTGCGCCCCAACACCACCATTGGCGGCGCGCTGCTGATTGACGACCTGTTCCTGGACGGCTACGACTGCGTGTTTGTGGGAACCGGCGCCTGGCGTGCGCGCACGCTGGGCATCAAGGGACAGGCGCGCGGCAACGTCTACTTTGGCATCGACTACCTGATTGACCCCGAGACCTGCGAGATTGGCGAGCGCGTGGCCATCATTGGCGTGGGCAACGTGGCCATGGACGTGGCGCGCACGGTCATCCGCCACGGCGCGCGCAACGTGACGCTGTTCTCCAACTGGGGCGGCGTGTCGGCAAGCTCGGACGAGGTGGAGCTGGCCGAGCTGGACGGCGCCGTGATCGAGTACGGGCTGTCGGTCGACAGCATCAACGACAAGGGGCCGCTGTTCAGGCGCTCGGTGCTGGGCGAGAACGGCGAGTTTGTGGGCATCACCGATGAGATGGTGCAGTTCGAGTGCGACACGGTGATTGTGGCGGTGTCGCAGAAGCCCAAGGACAAGCTGAGCTTCACCACCAAGGGCTTGGCCTGCCACGAGGACGGCACGCTCATGGTGAGCGAGAGCGGCCAGACCACGGTGAGCGGCGTGTTTGGCGCCGGTGACGTGGTGACCGGCCCCAAGACCGTGGTGCACGCCGTTGAGGGCGCCAAGGTGGCCATCGAAGGCATGAAGAAAAACATGGGCCTCGTGTAAGCTAGAGCGTGCACTGGGGGCATACCCCTTTCCGTACGCTCGCGTGCGGAAAGGGGTATGCCCCCAGTGCACGCGACGAATGGGACACTCCAGAAAGGGCCATTCCATGATCTTGCAGCCAAAGCAGGCGAAGCGCTTCTACCGTATCTTCGATTCGCTGACGGTGTATGCGCACAAACGCCTGGGCACAGGCGGACGCCTGTTCAACGGGTACGGGGAGATCGACGACCGCCAGGCACTCGAAGTGACCAAGGAACTGTGGGGCACGCCCGAAAACCTCGCCATCATCGACGACTTCGTGCGCGAGAACCCCATGAAGCTCTCGCGTCAGGATCTGGCCGAGGCAAGCTCGTGGAAGCAGGGCATCAAGGATTTCTTCATCCTCGTGCGTCGCGGATCCGATGTGTTTGCCCTCTACGTGGATTACGCCATTGCCCTGCGCGGACTCACGCAGGAGATTGACACCATGCTCAACACTATGCCCTCCGCGGTGGAAACGGTCCTTCTGCCCTTCGACGGGCGCATCGTATATGCGCTGAGCGTCGAGGAATATCCCGTAAACATGGGGCCAACGATTGGTGCGAACATGGAGCGCGAGCTGGACGAGGCGATAGGGGCCCGTAAGGTCATCAAGTCTGGCCGGGAGCTCATCGCGAAGGCGGACGAGCTCAAGCGTGCGGCTCTCGACCAAAGGGCCGAGGAGTTCGCTCGCCAGACCGAGCTGGACATGAACGCGGATGCCGAGGTAGAGGGGCAACATCGCGGGGTGTTGGCGGGCCTTGATCCCGCCGAGCGCGAGCGTGTGGTGAACGAGCAGACAAAGCAGCTTGCAAGGTCCTTCCCGCGCGCGAAAATGATAGAGATGATGGCCAGCAGTTGCTTTAGGGGTGCGCCGGCAACAACGATTGACGGGGTTTTGGGAAAGCTCAACAAGAGCGAGCTCCAAGACATGGCATATGGCTTTGGGGTCCGTGGCGCCGTGTCGGCCATGAAGAAAGGCGAGCTCATTGAGGCCGTGAAGCCGCGCGTTCCCCGCAGCCGCGACCAGCTGCTGCAGATTATGCGCGTGGGTGGGTTGCGCGATGTGCAGAACATACGCCGTTTGGTTGAGTCTGGTGGTTTGGTTGTGGTGCGCGACAGCGAGGTCGAAACGTTCAGCTCGGTGATTGCCCCGATTGCTCCTTTGGCGCTCACCTATCATCGCGACGGCGTCTTCACCACGGTGATGCCTGCGGACGCGTTGGCGCAGTTGAGGGATGTGGACTGGGATGCCGAGGAGCGGAGGGCCCGTGAGTGGGAAGAGGTGGAGACTCTTCTCAGCCTTATGGTGGACCTGCGTGGAGTGGTGTACCTTGGCGAGGCGCTTGACGAGCTTGTTAATGTGCATGGAATGGATGCGCGGCTGCTCGATGAGGGCTTCACGGAGGCTCTCATGATGGCCGCGGAGCGCGATGCAGCGACCTTCGAGTTGTCCTTCTATCACGATGAACCGATTCTGGCCAACACTTTGATGGACTTGGGCGTCAAGAATGAGGCGGGCTTCCAGAGGCTTGTAGAGAGCGTTCTTGCCGAGCAGGGCAATAAGCCCGTGCGCCCGGTTTCGCAGGAGCTGCGCGATGCGGGTGAAGTGGCCAGGTTGGTGCTCAAGTGCAAGGAAGCCCAGGATTTTATGGCCTACCTGAACGAACATGTGCCCGACGAGGCTGACGACTATTTCTTCGCAGAGGACGTGACGCTGGAAATCATCGACCAGTCGCGCGATTTGATCAATCCGGCGGAGGCCTTGCACGTGCTAGAACGCCACGGCTTCCTGCCCACCGAGGCCCAGCTCAAGCGGCTGCTTGAGCTAATAATGAACCTCACCAATGCGGTTCCCAAGTGGACAAACAACGGCTGGGCGCCTACTGAGTTGGAGACTGCGATAGGCGGGCGATGATGAACACGCCAATTTGTTCGAAATTTCTCGTTGCACTGAGGGCGCCGTTCCGCTATAGTGTTCTTTGCTGCGCGAGCGGCACCCAAAGCTAAGGGCGTTTAGCTCAGGGGGAGAGCGCTTCCCTGACACGGAA
>CACXFC010000184.1 GCA_902766835.1 uncultured Coriobacteriaceae bacterium
CGCGCTCGACGTGGACGAGGACTGGGACTGCGAGGCCCGTCGCTACTACTTTGGCATCGTGGGCAAGTTTGGCAAGAACGTCCAGGCAGTGCTGGCCAAGGTGGCAAAGCTCGACGTCCAGGTCATCTGCCCGCTCCATGGCCCCATCCTCTCGGAGAACCTCGAGCACTACATCGGCCAGTACCAGACCTGGTCCAGCTACGGCGTGGAGACCGAAGGCGTTGTCATTGCATACTCCAGCGTCTATGGCCACACCAAGGAGGCCGTCGAGCTGCTTGAGGCCAAGCTCAAGGAGAAGGGCTGCCCGCGCGTCGTGGTGACCGACCTCGCGCGTGACGACCAGGCCGAGGCTGTTGAGGATGCCTTCCGTCACGGCCATCTGGTGCTGGCGACCACCACGTACTGCGGTGGCGTCTTCCCGGCAATGGAGCAGTTCATCCATCACCTGCTCGACCATGCCTTCCAGAAGCGCACGGTTGCCCTGGTTGAGAACGGCTCGTGGATGCCCACGGCTGCCAAGGGCATGCGCGCTCTGATGGAGCAGTGCGCCGACATCACGTTTGCCGAGAACACCGTTTCCATCAAGGGTTCTCTGAACGACGCGTCGCGCGCACAGATTGACGCGCTGGCCGAGGAGCTTGCCGCTCAGTTCTAGAGCGCTGCCTCTGCGGCAAGGAACGATCCTGATATTAAGGGACACGCCCTTTTTGCCCCGCCGGGCAAAAAGGGCGTGTCCCTTAATATCTGCGCATGTAGCTCCCCGGCAAATTCGCAACCGTGCGGCGCTTTTCTGCTTTCGTGCCGTTTCGCAGACCAGCGCCACTGGGGTAAGCTAAGGTTGAATGTCTATTCGCAAGTGAAACACAGTTGGCCTTGGGGGTGAGGGCGACGTCGGCTAGAAGAACAGAGTCTCGGTTCCGCGTGGTGAACGGTGGTAGGGCCCGCAGCTCTGCTGAAAGCTTCGAGAAGCTCTATATGGAGAGCTACTCGAGCGTGTACAACTATGCCTACTATCGCACGCTCGACGCCACGGCAGCTGAAGACATCACGGCCGAGGCCTTCCTGCGCGCCGCGCGCTTCTTCGACAGCTTCGATTCCGAGCGGGCCAAGTTTTCCACGTGGGTGAAGTCCATCGCCAACAACTGCATTGCCGACTATTACCGCAAGCATCGCCCCACAACCGAGATTGACGAGGTCATGGAGAACACCGTCCTCACGGCGGAAGACACGACCGAGCAGATTCTCGACGCAGACCTGGTCAAGCAGCTCCTCACGCTGCTCGACGACGAAGAGCGCCAGCTGGTGTACATGAAGTATTACGAGGGCATGCGCAACTCCGAGATTGCCCAAGAGCTTGGCATGAACCAGTCGACCATCTCGACGAAGCTCTCCCGCGCAATGGCAAAGATGCGCAATGCCGCCGAAGGGAGCCTGTGATGGCGCAGGCCGGTCCTGCAATCTTTAACCAGAAGGCGACCGAACGACTCAACAGCCCCGACGACCTCGATAAGTATCTCCGCGCTGGATAACCTGACGCAGCGCCATGTGGCCGATGCCCTGGGGGAGCTCAAGTGCACGCGCCTGGTGATTGCCCACCGCCTGTCTACGGTGCGCCACTGCGACCGCATCCTCGTGGTGGATGGCGGCAGGATTGCCGAGGAGGGCACCTACGACGAGCTTATCGCGCGCAACGGGCTGTTTGCCGAGCTCGTGGCACGCCAGAGGATCGACACCAAATCTGATTCCAGCATGTAGCGTGTACCCAGGCCATTTCAAAAGGAGTATCGCCCCTTTGAAATGGATTTGCTAACCAGCTGACCCCGGCACGTTCGTTGCAAACGTGCCGGGGTCAGTAGCTAAAGAGTCGATTCGTACTCTGTCAAAACTCTTCAGGATCCAGCGGGTTCTTCTGTGTCTGGCCCATCATCTGGCTTATGTTGCCGGCCGCGTTGACGAACTCTAAATCATCATCGCTTATGGCCGTTCGTCCGCTAGCGGAGTTGAGCTCGCTCAGGCAGCGCTTGAGCAGGTTGTCACGGAAGGCCTCGGTGCCCGCGGAAAAATCGTGTTGCAGGAGGCGTGCCATCTCCTTTTCGTTCATTGCTATATCCCTTCGGGTAGTTTTGTCCTTTGGAATCTTATACCAAGGTGCCTTGGTAGCTGTCTCAAAGGAAGGAAACTTTTTTGAAGACACCTATGCGCGCCTGAACTCGAAGTGCTCGAAGAGCTCGTCAAGCCCCTCGGGCACGTCCGAGGGATAGACGGTCTCGTCTTCCAGCTCGCCGGTGGTTCCCGTGTGCCGATATGCCTGAATGGCCCAGCTGCGTACGCCTCGGCTTGCAAGCTCGTCTGCGATGGTGGCTATGTCTGTGGGGGAGAGCAGGGAGGGGTGCCAGGTGGTGCGCGTCTCGAAGGGGATGTGTGCGCCCAGCAGCACCTCGAGGCTCTGCCGCACGGGCTCTGCGCTTCCCGCTACGCGGGTAATGCGGTCGTAGGAGCCCCAGGGAGCCTTGATATCGACGCCCACCCAATCGAGGTAGGGAAGCATCTGCTGCAGCCGCTCAGGGTAGCCTCCGCACGTGTGAAGGCCTACCTCAAAGCCCATGGCCTTCGCCTGTGCCGCAGCTTCGATAACCACCTGCTGGGCAAGGGGCTCTCCGCCCGAGAAGACCACGCCGTCAAGCAGCCCGCGCCGCTCGTCCAAGAAAGCAAAGAGGTCTGCCTCGCTTTGCTGGGCGGCCGAAAAGGACTGGAGGATGTGGTTCTGGCAGTAGGGGCAGCGCCATGGGCAGCCAGCGAGGAAGGCGACGCAGGCGAGCTTGCCCGGCCAGTCGACCGTCGAGAACGGGGTGATGCCCCCTATAAGGAGAGGACGCCGACCGCCTTCGATGCGGTCGGCGTCCCTGTGCTCAGATGTCATCTGCTGCGTTTGCTTAGTTGCAGCACAGGCCGGGCTCAACGAACTCGACGCGCTCGTGGAACTCGCCCTTCTTGCCGGTGTTGTAGAACGAGACGGGGCGGTAGTAGCCCATCACGCGCGTCCAGACCTCGCAGGGCTGACGCTCGTCGTTGGAAAGCTCGACACCGTCGACGATGACGCTTGTGCTGGAGAGCTCGCTCTTGTTGACCATGGATGCCTCATTTCCTTGGCGATACTGCAATATTTGGTAGCTAGTATCTTAAACGTATACAACATATGGTGTCTAGTGCCAATTTGGTACGCCATCAGTCCCGTGTGGGTGACCACCGCCCGCCACGGGCCGAAACCCGTTTGGCGGGCGGTGGCACTGTCTTACTTCACGGAGCCGCGATTTCGCTTGGCTATGGCCAGCTCTTCGTCGCAGATGGGGCAGTACTGGTGCTCGCCGGCAATGTAGCCGTGCTTCGGGCAGATCGAGAACGTGGGCGTCACCGTGATGTAGGGGAGGCGGAAGTTCTCGAGCGAACGCTTCACCAGCTGCTTGCAGGCCTCGGCGCTCGACACGCGCTCGCCCATGTACAGGTGCAGCACCGTGCCACCGGTATACTTCTTCTGCAGCTCCTCCTGCTCGCGGAGCGCCTTGAACGGATCGGTGGTGTAGCCCACGGGCAGCTGCGAGGAGTTGGTGTAGTAGGGCTCGGCGGCCGTGCCTGCCTGGATGATGTCGGGGTAGCGCTTGCGGTCTTCGCGGGCGAAGCGGTAGGTGGTACCCTCGGCAGGAGTGGCCTCGAGGTTGTACATGTGGCCGGTTTCCTCCTGGAACTCCACCATCTTCTCGCGCACGTGGTCGAGCACGCGGATGGCCATGGCGCGGCCCTCGGGATCGGTGATGTCGTAGGCGTCGTTGCTGAAGTTGCGGATCATCTCGTTCATGCCGTTGACGCCAATGGTGCTGAAGTGGTTGCGCAGCGTGCCCAGATAGCGCTTGGTGTA
>CACXFC010000185.1 GCA_902766835.1 uncultured Coriobacteriaceae bacterium
TCGGTTCTTGCGGCACATCCGTGTGCGCTTTTGCAAAAGCGCACACGGATGTGCCGCAAGAACCGACCCCGAGGCACGCGCATGTGCGGAAAGGGGTACGTCCTCCCCGGCGCACGCTATTCAAAGGAAGCCTTACAGCTCCTCAAGCTCCTTGAGCCACAGGCGGCTGACGGCATCACTGGGCATGCGCAGGTCGCCGCGTGGGCTCACCGCCACCGAGCCCACCTTGGGGCCGTCGGGCAGGCAGCTGCGCTTGAACTGCTGCACAAAGAAGCGCCGGTAGAACACCTTCAGCCAGCTGAGGACCGTGGCGTTGTCGTAGGTGCCATCAAACGCATGGCAGGCAAGGCGATACACCTTGCGCGGGGTTGCCCCACGGCGCAGCACCTGATACAGGAAGAAGTCGTGCAGCTCGTAAGGGCCCACCAGGTCTTCGGTCTGCTGCGCGATGCTTCCGTCCTCGTTGGCGGGCAGCAGCTCGGGCGAGACCGGCGTGTCGAGCACGTCGTACAAGATGTCGGCCTCGGCGTCATTTTCGCAGGTATCAGCCACGTAGCGCACCAGATGGCGCACGAGGGTCTTGGGCACGCCGCCGTTGACGCCGTACATGCTCATGTGGTCGCCGTTGTAGGTGGCCCAGCCCAGGGCAAGCTCGGAGAGGTCGCCCGTACCAATGACCATGCCGTTCTCTTGGTTGGCGATGTCCATGAGAATCTGCGTGCGCTCGCGCGCCTGGCTGTTCTCGTAGGTCACGTCGTGCACGCGCTCGTCGTGGCCGATGTCGGCAAAGTGCTGGCGGACGGCCGCGGCAATGTTCACCTCGCGCAGCTGGACACCCAGCGCGTCGGCAAGCGTGGTGGCGTTGCCATGGGTGCGCTCGGTTGTGCCAAAGCCGGGCATGGTGACGGCAATGATGCCTTGGCGGTCGAGCCCCAGCAGGTCGAAGGCGCGCACAGTCACCAACAGGGCCAGCGTCGAGTCAAGTCCGCCCGAAACGCCAATCACCGCGCTGGAGCAGTGGGTGTGGTCCAGACGCTTTGCCAGGCCGTATGCCTGGATGGAGAAGACGTCCTCGCAGCGGGCATCGCGCTTGCTGCCGTCGGCCGGCACGAAGGGATGCGGGTTGATGCGACGCGTGAGCTGGGTCTCTTCGCGGCCAAGCGCGAAGGGCACCTCGTAGTAGTCTGCCGACGAACCGTCAACGGACGTCTGGAAAGTCGACATGCGCAGGCGCTCACCCACGATGGTGGCCACGTCAATCTCGGTGGTTGCCGAGCCGGGGCCAAACGGGGCGGACTCGGCCAGCAGCCTGCCGTCCTCCGCGATTATGTCGTGACCGGCAAAGACCACGTCGGTGGTCGACTCGCCCCACCCGGCGCTGGTGTACACGTACGCGCAGACCAGGCGCGCGCTCTGGCCCACCACCAGCTGGCGACGGTAGTCGGCCTTGCCCACGATGGCATTGGAAGCCGAGAGGTTGACGATGACCGTGGCTCCGGCAAGGGCGTGAGCCACCGAGGGCGGGTTGGGTGCCCACAGATCCTCGCAGATCTCTGCGGCAACCACCAGGTCGGGCATGCTGGAGCAGTGCAGCAGCACGTTGGTGCCGAAGGGGATCGGCTCCTCCTGGCCCATGTCGAGCAGGCAATCCTCGCCCGCAGGCGTGAAGTGGCGCATCTCGTAGAACTCGTTGTAGTTGGGGACGAAGGTCTTGGGAATGAGCGCCAGGACCTCGCCCTGGCAGAGCGCGGCCGCACAGTTGTACAGCTTGCCGTTGACGCGCCAGGGCACACCAATGAACAGCAGGGCGTCGAGGTCTGCCGTCTTCTCGGCGTAGTCGAACAGGCCCTGCTGGGCCGCATCGAGCAGAGCGTCCTGCCAGAAGAGATCTTCGCAGGTATAGCCTGTAATGCAGAGTTCGGGCAGCACGACCAGCTTGGCGCCGTCACGCTCGACCGCTTCGCGCGTCACGTCGACGCAGCGGCTGACGTTGAAGTCGACGTCGGCAACGCGTACCTCGGGCGTACGGGCCGCAACCTTAACAAATCCGTCACGCATGAGGGCCTCCTTGGCCTCGTTTTGGGTATGCATCCCCATGGTATAGGAAAGCGGTTACCTAAAACTCGGGCGAGCGTCAACGTAATTCCAGCTTTCGATTTTTTTCGACCGATTTTTAGGTAACCCGCGTTTGTATCGGCAGTCTGCCGGGCCGCCTGGTGCGGACCCGTCGGAGAGGGGTACGCGGATTGCGGCCCTCTCAAGCCGGTTTGAGCCGGCTGGTGCGGACCCGTCGACGAGGGGTACGCGGATTGCGGCCCTCACCATGGTGCCCAGAGCTACGCCCCCAGATGCGTGGCCAGGCAGCGGGCCTTTTGGATCTGGTTGTCCTCGCAGGTGAGGAAGTTGGTATCCCACACGCAGATATCTGCGAGCCTGCCTGGCTCCAGCGTGCCCAGCTCTGCCTCGCGCCCCACGGCCACAGCCCCTCCCAGGCTGTAGGCACGCAGAGCCTGTGCGCGGCTCAGCCGATGCCCGGGATACCACCCACCTGCCGGCT
Organism: uncultured Coriobacteriaceae bacterium; assembly: GCA_902766835.1. Lineage (GTDB taxonomy): Bacteria > Actinomycetota > Coriobacteriia > Coriobacteriales > Atopobiaceae > UBA1367. Next base: position 2,558 of record CACXFC010000185.1, read on the forward strand.
CGTGGGCCGCAGGCGTCTGCCTCGTAACTGCGGTGTACAGCACATCGGTGCTGGTAGGAGGCACAACGGGAGCGTCGGTGCCCAGCGCAAGCTCAACCCCCTCGGCCACCATGCCCGCAAAGGGCCACATGCGCCGCGCGCGCCACTCCCCCAGGTCGCGCGCTGGCTGGGCGAGGTCGATAGTCACATGGGGCGGCTGCACCGAGGCCACCACATGTGACTCACGCAACCGCGCAATGTCGCCTTCCTGGATGTCCTCGATATGCTCCATGGTGTTGCGTCCCTGCGAAGGCACGCCGTAGCGCCGGTACGCCTCATCGAAGATGTCGATGGCCGCGTGCACCGCAGCATCGCCTATCGTGTGAATACGCACGGCATGCCCGCGCGCCGCCGCGGCAAGCACCAGCTCGCGCATGCGCTCGGGCGCCACCGTGGGCCGCCCCACATCGCCCGCAAAGCGCGGGTTGGCGTACTCCTCCGTGCACCACGCCGTGTGCTGGCTGCTCACGCCGTCGAAGAACTGCTTGAATCCGGGGGCACGCAGCCTTGCGCCGTGATAGCGCGCCTGCAGCTCCTCGAGGTTTGACTGGTCGTCGGAAAGCGTGGGGAACAGGTGCGCGCGCACCGTGAGCTCTCCCGCAGCCTCAAGCGCCTCGTATACCTGCGGGTTTATGCCATCGGCTCCCGGTATCAGCGAGAGGGCCATGTCGCAGACCGACGTGATGCCCATCGCATTGAGCCGCTGGAAGTAGCTCCGGTAGATGGCGCACTTTTGCTCGGTCGTGAAGCTCTCGAGCACGCGCGCAACGTACACCATGCCGGCTGCCTCGCGAATGACGCCCGTAAGGTGCCCCTGCTCGTCGCGGTCGAAGCTGCCACCGGCAGGCGGCTGCGTCTGGTCCGTTATGCCCAGCGCATGCAGGCCGGCCGTGTTGGTCCACAGGGTGTGCGCGTCGCCCGAGTACATGGCCACGGGCCGGTTGGGGAAAGCCGCATCCAGCGAGGCGCGCGTAGGCACGACGGGCGGGTTCCACAGCGCCTCGCGCCAGCCGTGCATCACCAACCATGAGCCGTCGTCGGGACGCCCGGCTGCCCATTCCACCAGATGCGCCACGCAGTCCGCCTCGGAGGCTCCCGCATATTCGCAGGCCAGCTCGCTGGGGAACAGCGCCGCATGGAACACGTGCTGATGCGCATCATGGAACCCAGGGCACACGAAGGCGTCGCCCCAGTCTTCCACGGGCGCACCTTGGGCCAGCTCTTCTGCGGCATCGCGCGACCCTACAGCAGCAACGCGTCCGTCAGCAACCGCAACGGCCAGCGGCCGCGATACATCGCAGCCAGCCTCGCCCGTGAATACGTTCTGAGAAGTTATGACATAGTCTGGCTTCACGCATACCTCCCCGCCTAGGTCTATCGCGACCAGTCTAGCGTGCCTATGCAGATATGGGAGAGGAAATCCGCCTGTGGTTAGCGTTTGCCAATACGCAGGGTGCCGCTCGACACGCTGGCCTCAAGCGCCAGGGCGCCATCTCCCGCCACGAGGGCGCCGTCGCACTCCTCCGTCTTGAAGTCGCAGTCGAAGGAACCGGCCCCCACCTGCACCCGCGCCGTGAATCCCGCATCGCGGGGAAGAAGCAGTTCCGCGTTTCCGCTGCTGGCGCTCACGGCAGCCCGCTCGGGCGCAACGCTCGTACGCACACGCACGTTCCCACTCGACACGCTCGCGTCCAGCGACAACGCCACCGCACCGTCAAACCGCAGACTCCCGCTGCTTGCGCTCAGCTCGAGCGTGTCGGTCACCACTCGCTTTGCCGAGAAGCTATCGGCTTCGAAGCTGCCATGCAGTTCCCGGCACACAAGGTCGGACAGGGAGAACTCCCCCGCCATGCCCACGAGCGTAACGGTGCCCAGTTGCCCGGCACAGCTCTTGGGCAGGGTCACCACCAGGCTCTTTTCCTGCAGGGACTCACCTTCGCCATAGCCAATGGCCAGCTCGCCGCCCTCGTTCTCTATGGTCATGTGTGGCGTGTCGTGCCAGCCCTTGGGAGCCGTCTCACTCACGGAAACCTTCCCGTCGAGCTTGGCGTCGCTGGCCACGCGTACCACCACCGCACCATTGTGCCACGCGATGCGCAGGTCGCTCACGGACGAGGCGTCAACGTAACGCGTCGCCGTGTTCTCCTTGCTGACAGACGTGCGCCTGCACCCAGCCAACCCCAGCGCAAGGCCGCTTCCCGCCAGAGCGACAAGCGCCAAGGCTAGGGCCGCAGCCAAAAGCCTGTGCGCACGCGTGGCAACCATGGCAACCCCCGGTACGAGCTCGCCTAGTCTTCCAGGTAGCGGCTGAGGAACTCGCGCGTGCGCGGGAGCTGCGGGTTGGTGAACATCTGCTGCGGGTCGCCCTGCTCGGCAATGACGCCCTGGTCCATAAAGACCACCTTGTCGCTCACGTTCTTCGCAAAGGCCATCTCGTGGGTGACCACTACCATGGTCATGCCCTCGGCAGCCAGGTCGCGCATGACGTTGAGCACCTCGCCCACAATCTCGGGGTCGAGCGCCGAGGTGGGCTCGTCGAACAGCATGAGGTCGGGCTTCATGCACAGGGCGCGGGCGATGGCCACGCGCTGCTTCTGCCCGCCCGAAAGCGAGGTGGCCGGCGCGTTGACAAACTCTGACAGGCCCACAGCCTCCAAGTTCTTGCGCGCCACGCGCTCCGCCTCGTCCTTGCCCATCTTCTTCAGCGTGATGGGCGCCAGCGTGCAGTTGTCCAGTACGTTCTTGTTGGCAAACAGGTTGAAGCTCTGGAACACCATGCCAATGCGCTCGCGCAGGCGGTTGATGTTCACGCGGTCGGCGGCCAGGTCTTCGCCATGGAACCAGATGTGGCCGGAATCGGGTGTCTCAAGCAGGTTCATGCAGCGCAAAAGCGTCGACTTGCCCGAGCCCGAGGCGCCAATGATGGTCACCACCTCGCCGGGATTGACGGCAAAGTCGATGTCCTTCAGCACCAGGTGGCTGCCAAACGACTTGCGCAGGTTCTCGACGCGAATGAGGGGCTCGGTCGCAACGGTATCGGCCATGGTTACTTCCTCGCCTTCTTCTTGTCTAGGGAGTACTCGGAGCTGCCGGTGCCGGCAACGGTGCCCACGGTGGTGGTGGCGTCAGACACGCTCATGAGCGGCTGGGGCTCAACGGACAGGTGCTTGGCAAACTTGCCCAAAAGCCAGCTGGCCACCATGGTGAGGCACAGGTAGCAGAACGCCGCCACCACGTACAGCTCGATCTGCTTGAAGTAGATGCCCACCACGGTCTTGGTGGCAAACATCAGGTCGAACACGCCGATGACCGAAAGCACCGAGGAGTCCTTGATGTTGACCACGAGCTCGTTGGAAAGCGCGGGGATGGCGTTCTTGATGCCCTGCGGGAAGACGACCTTGATCATGGCCTGCCACTGCGAGAGGCCCAGGCTTCGCGCAGCCTCGTTCTGGCCGGGGTCGACGGCCTCGATGCCGCCGCGCAGGACCTCCATCATGTAGGCGGTGGAGTTGAGCGAAATGGTCACCAAGCCCGCGACGAAGGTGGACCACACGCGGCCAATCTCCGAGACGCTCATGCCGCTGTTACGCAGGACGCCAAAGCCCGCGAAGTAGATAAGCATGGCCTGCACCATCATGGGCGTGCCGCGCACGATGGTGGAGTAGGCCTTTGCAAACTCACAGCCAAAGCGCTTGCAGAAGCGCACGAAGTCGTTGTCGCAACGGTCAACTTCCTGGATGCGGATGAACACCAGCAGAATGGCCAGGAAGAACGCGATGAGCGTACCGAAGACCGAGAGGCCCACCGTGGTGAGGATGCCTCGGCCAATGATGTCGTAGCTCTTGTCCAGCATGTAGACGATGGAGCTGAGGAAGTCGGAGGGGTTCTTGTCCTGTGCCAGGCTCTGCGACACGATTGAGAGAAAGCCCATGACGGCGCGGTCCACAAACAGCACCGCCGTGATGGCCCAGACAACGTAGGAGCCGTAGCGCAGGATCCTCTTCGCCGCCGGCTTGGTGAACGGGGAGGTGCGCTGGTAGGCGTCGCCCTCCCAGTGGGTCAGCTTCCACACGAGCGCGACCGCCGAAATGGCCAGCCACGCGATGAGGATCCAGTACATGACCACCTCAAGGGCGTAGGCCCCGCGCAGAAAGCTCATGGCCGAGCGCTTCTGCATGGAGAACCAGATGCCTATGGCCGCAACGACCGACGTTCCCAGAAGAACGTAGCGGTGGTCGCTAAGAATAAACTGCTTGAGCTTAGACAGGCGTTCCAAGGAATGCTCCTACCGTTGTGCAGTGCGCCTGAGCCACGAGGGAATGCCCTTGATGGCTCAGGCGCACCTATGACCTCTTGCTTGTGCTTACTCGGGCTGGCGCTCCACGGCCTCGGCCCAAATCTTCTGGCGCTCGTCCTCGGGGATGGCGGCAAGGATGTCGTTCATCTGCTTGACGATGTCGTCCTGGCCCTTGGAGAGGCCGATGTTGACGGGCACTTCCTCGGAGAAGCCCTTGCCCTCGTCGAAGATGATGCCCACGAGCTCGGGATGAGCCTCGGTCATGCTCTGGATGTTGCCCGTGTCGAAGGTGATGGCATCGCAGGAGCCGGCCAGCAGGTTGGAAATCTGGTCAGGCACGGTGGGAACGGGGCTGAGGTGGTTGACGCCCTCGATCTCGTCGATGACGGTGTCGAGCAGGGTGTCCTTCTGGCCAAGGACGGCAGCGCCCTTGAAGTCCTGGATGGAGGTGGCGTTCTCGTAGGGCGAGCCCTTCTGGACCATGAGGCCGTAGGTGCCCACGTAGTAGGGCTCGGTGAAGTCGATGGACTCCTTGCGCTCGGGGGTGGCGGTCATGCCGGCGATGATGACGTCGATCTGACCCTGGCCCAGAGCCTCGATGAGGCCGTCCCACTCGAGCTTGACAGCAACCGGGGTCAGGCCCAGGCCCTCGGCCACGGCCTTGGCAATCTGCACGTCGTAGCCGTCGGCGAAGGCGCCGGAGACGTTCTCGATGGGAATGGTGTGCTCGGACTCGGCGGTTGCCTGCCAATTGTAGGGAGCGTAGGCGGCCTCCATGCCCACGCGCAGGGTGCCGTTGTCGCCGAAGGTGGCGGTTGAAGCGGCATCCTCGGCAGGAGCGGCATCTTCAGCGCTTTCCTGGGCCGCGGGACCACAGGCGGTCAGGCCCAGAGAGAGGCTGGCAAGCCCAGAGAGCTTGAGGAAGTCACGACGCGAAAGCTTGGAGAGCGTATTGGATGATGCAGTGTTGGCAAAACGGGTAGTCATGGCTGATCCTCTTTCTCTTTGTTTGCCAAATCCCCTTCCACGCAGCGCAACCGGAGGGAGCCCATCTCCCTCCCCCTTGCAACCTAATGCGAGAAAGTTACGTGCGTATTGGATACGGTAGACATTAGCCCGTCAGGCTGCAAGGAAGAGCGCATCTTTGATACAACTCCGCAACGTGGGCCGGGGGCAGAAGAGGGGCAATTAGGGGACACGCCCTTTTTCGCCCTGCAGGGCGAAAAAGGGCGTGTCCCCTAATTGCCCCAGTCCGCGTTATCCACGCTAGTTTTGTGCCACACCGCCCACGGTGCTGGTGGGAACGAGCATACCGTGCAGGGCATAGCGCGCGTTGTCGAAGATGTAGGCGCAGGTGGACAGCATGACGTAGCGATTTGAGGGGTTGGCCTGCACCCCCTCGATGGGCTTGAAGTCCGACTCGGCCGTCACCGTATTGACGTAGGCGTTCATCTGGTCGCCGGGCTCGGTGATGATCTGGTACAGGTCGGAGTAGGCACTGAGGTGGTGTCCGCTCACCAGAATCACCTGGTAGTCGCCCGTGGGCGTCAGCAGCCACATGACGGGATGCTGCTCATAGAAACTCTGCTCCTGCCAGTTTTCCAAACACGAGAACATCAGCTCAGTGAGCAGGTGATGGCCGTAGACGATGGTCTTCGCGTCGGAGAAGTCGGGCTTGTTGGTGGACTCGATGAAGATGGAGCCTGCAAAGTCGTAGTTGCCCTGGTAGTCGTGGTGCAGGTACTGGTCGTTGTCCTTGCCGTGAAGCACCGGATAGTTGATGACCGTGCCGGGGCAGTAGATCCAGCCGATGATGTCGGGGTTCTGCGCGCGCAGAGCGTCGAAGTCAACTTGGATGGGCACGACCGAGTCGGTCTTCTCGCTGGTCTCGCGCTTGGTGGCATAGCGCTGCGCGGCCTCGTCGTAGAGCTTCTCGGCCTTGTCGTAGCCGTGCATGACGTAGCCCACCACGCCCGCAGAGCACACGAAGATGGCAGCGAGCACCGCCATGATGATGGTGCGCGCCAGGCGCGTCCTGCGCTTCCGCAGGGTGGGCGCGGTTGTGGAGCTGGTGGCAGCCGCAGAGTCGGCAGACCCGGCGGACTCGGCAGAAGCCTCGCCTTCAGGCGCCTCGGCACCTCGCTGCGCCTGCAGGGCCCGGCGGGCGCGGACGCTCTGCTGCTCGCGCAGGCGGTCGGCCAGAAGGTTCAGCATCACGCCGCAGGCAAAGGCCAACAGCAGGTACACCTTGCCCACGTTGCTCGCATAGAGCGACATGGCGTGGCCCAACAGGGGCAGGTGCAGCGCCACGCGCCCGATGAGGGCATCGTAGGGAATGGGATCGAAGTCCTCCACGTCGTTTGCGTCACCCTTGGTGACGAACTCGCCCAGCGAGGTACGGTTGGTAACCACGCGATGCGCGATGACCGACTCTCCGTCGTGGAAGGCAATGACGTCGTCCACCTCAACCTGAGAGGGCTCGACCTTCTCCACGTATATGACGCTGCCCACGGGAATCGCAGGCTCCATAGAACCGCTGAGCACGTTGTAGATCTCGTAGCCAAAGATGCGCGGAGCCGTGATGGGCAGGCACAGGACGAACACCGCCAGGATGAGCAGCGTGCCCAAAATGTTGCAGAGTGCGGGAGCGACCTTGCTGTCCTTGAACGATGTGCGCTTCTCGGCTGCCATGGTGCTCCCCTTAGGTGCGATTCTGTAACTGTTTTGCATGATAGCAGTATACGAAAGGGGCAACTCCTTTCGTGTGCCGAGGCGTGCCAATGGGAAGTCTTCCCATTGGCGCGCAAGCGCCTGCCTGCCCTCGGTGCACGCTATGCCGCCTGTCGAGCACGTGGGTCCACGATCGGTCGTGCACGCTACGCTTATGCAAACGAAAGGAGCACCCATGGCCATCGTCGCTGCATTCGCCGTACCACATCCGCCCCTCATCATTCCCGCCGTGGGGCAGGGCCGCGAGCACGGCATTCAACCCACCATTGACGCCTACACCGAGGTAGGCCGCCGCATCTGCGAGCTTGACCCCGACACGGTGGTCATCAGCAGCCCGCACTCCATCATGTACCGCGACTACCTCCACATATCGCCCGGCCCGGGCGCGCGCGGCAGCTTCATGCAGTTCCGCGCGCCGCAAGCCGCCTACGAATGCACCTACGACCAGCAGTTTGTGGCCGCCCTTGAGGCAGCCTGCCTTGCCGAGCAGCTTCCCGCGGGCACGCGTGGCGAGCGCAACCCCGCGCTCGACCACGGCACCATGATTCCCCTGCACTTCATGCAGCTTGCCTACGACGCGGCGGAAAAGCCCATGCCGCGCATCGTGCGCATGGGGCTTTCCGGCCTCTCCCCCGCCCAGCACTACCAGATGGGCATGCTGGTGCAACGTGTGGCGAACGTGATGAATCGGCGCGTAGTGTTCGTGGCGTCCGGCGACCTCTCGCACAAGCTGCTTGACGAAGGTCCCTACGGCTTTGCCCCCGAGGGGCCACAGTTCGACGAGCGCGTCTGCCAGGACTTTGCCGACGGCAACCTCCTCGACCTCCTGTGCATGGACCATGGCTTTGCCGAGCGCGCGGCGGAGTGTGGCCTGCGCAGCTTCCAGATCATGGCGGGAGCACTTGACCGCACCGCCCTGAGCTGCGAGCTCCTGTCACACGAGGGTCCTTTTGGCGTGGGATATGGCATTGCCGCCTTCACACCCGTCGGCGACGAGGGCACCTGCGAAGACCGTGCGCTGCTTGAGGCCTACGAGCAGTGGCACGCGGATGACCTCGCCCGCAGGCGCGCCGCCGAGGACGAGCTGGTGTCGCTGGCACGCCTTGCGTTGGAGACGTACGTGCTGAGCGGCGGCATTCCCGTGCGGGTGGACGACCTCCCCGACGGGCGCAATCTGTCACCCGAGCTCACAGATCGGCGCGCCGGCTGCTTCGTCTCGCTCAAAAAGGATGGTGAGCTGCGCGGATGCATTGGCACCATTGCCCCCACGCGCGCAAGCCTGGCCGAGGAGATCTGCGCCAATGCCGTAAGCGCCGGGCGGCGCGACCATCGCTTCCAGCCGGTGGAGGCCGACGAGCTGAACGAACTGGTCTACGACGTGGACGTACTGAGCGAGCCGGAGGCTGTGGAAAGCGAGGCAGACCTTGACCCGCGTGTCTACGGCGTCATCGTAAGCACCGCCGATGGGAGGCGCGGCCTGTTGCTGCCCGACCTCGACGGCGTCGACACCGTGCAGGAGCAGGTGCGCATTGCCGCGCAGAAGGGCGGCATCGACCTGTTTGGCGACGACTACCGTCTAGAACGCTTCGTGGTGGAGCGCCACCTGTGACGCCGCACGCGCAACAGGCAGCAGTAACCTGCACGGTGTGCCCGCATGAGTGCCGCCTGGCACCGGGGGCAGTGGGCCGCTGCAGGGCGCGCGGCTGGCAGGACGGCGCGTCAGCTCCCCTCTCCTACGGCCGCGTGACCTCGCTCGCCATGGACCCGGTTGAGAAGAAGCCGCTAGCGCGTTGGAAGCCGGGCGGCCTGGTGCTCTCGGCGGGCTCGTATGGCTGCAACCTGCGTTGCCCGTTCTGCCAGAATCACACGATTGCGCAGGTAGGCGCAGACGAGGTGGCCTGGCGCTCCATTGCCCCCGAGGAGCTGGTGGCGCTGGCCGCAGAGGCCCGCATGCGCAACCCGCGCGTGGTGGGCATTGCGCACACCTACAACGAGCCCCTGGTCTGCTGGGAGTACGTACGCGACGTGGGCGTGCTTGCCCACGAGGCGGGACTGGCAAACGTGCTGGTAAGCAATGGTTGCGTGCAACCTTGGGTGGCAGACGAGTTGGCGCCGCTGGTAGACGCCGCAAACATCGACCTCAAGGGTTTCACTGACGAGTACTACCGGTGGTGTGGGGGTAACCTGCAGGCGGTGTGTGCCTGCATCGAACGGCTTTGCGCAGAGCCCGGCTGCCACGTGGAGGTCACCTGCCTCATCGTGCCCGAACGCAACGATGACCCTGCCCAGATGCGTGCGCTGGCAGGCTGGTTGGCGCAGGTGAGCACGGACATCACCCTGCATGTGACGCGTTATTTCCCCCGCTGGAAGATGGAAGGCGGATATCCCACGCCCGTGCGCACCGTCTACGAGCTCGCCGAGGTTGCCCGCGAAGTGCTGCCACACGTGGTAGTTGGCAACTGCTAGCCATCAGGGCCTTTGGCACGTCCATTGGCACTTATCGAAATTAAGGGACACGCCCTTTTTTGCCCCGCGGGGCAAAAAAGGGCGTGTCCCTTAATTTCTATCTGCTAGCCCTTCCTGGTGCCTTGGGGTCGGTTCTCGCGGCACATCCGTGTGCGTTTTTGCAAAAACGCACACGGATGTGCCGCGAGAACCGACCCCA
>CACXFC010000186.1 GCA_902766835.1 uncultured Coriobacteriaceae bacterium
ACGCCTTCGACTGGGTGCGCGACCGCCCCGGCCACGACCGCCGCTACGCCATCGACAGCTCCAAGCTCCGCCGCGAGCTGGGCTGGACGCCGCAGCACACCGACTTCGCGGAGGGCCTTGCCGCCACCATCGCTTGGTACACCGCCAACGAGGACTGGTGGCGCCCCGCCAAGGAGGCGACCGAGGCGAAGTACGCCAAGCAGGGTCAGTAGTGTAGTGTGCAGTGGGGCAACTAAGGGACACGCCCTTCTTTGCCCCGCGGGGCAAAGAAGGGCGTGTCCCTTAGTTGCCCCCAACTTTTGTGGCATCAGGCATAAGTATCCAATGGGCCAGTTTTATCATTACGTAAAATTGGCCCACTATTTTGCACCGTTTTTCGAATTTTAGGCGCAATATGCGCTAATGTATGCATACTTGAACTACTCCACGAGGAACAAGTATTCAATTGCCACCCATAGTCTGGAGGCACAGCATGGTCAAACGGCGCAATAGCAGGCAAGATGCCATTCGCGACATCGTTCGCGCGAAGTCGATTCGTACGCAACGCGCGTTGGTCGAAGAGCTTCAGGGGATAGGCTTCAACTGCACGCAGGCGACCGTGTCGCGCGACATTGCCGACATGGGTCTGCGCAAGCTCTCCGAGGGCATCTATGTGCTTGCCGAAGACCTGCACCTGCAGCGCATGGTTTCTGAGTTCGTGACCAGCTGCGAGCAGGCAAACAACCTCGTGGTGGTCAAGTCGCAGCCGGGCACCGCGCCTGGTGTGGCGGCCGCAGTGGACGCCGCCTCGCTGCCCGACGTGAAGGGCTCCGTCGCTGGTAACGACACTGTGCTTGTGGTGTGCGGATCCGACGGTGGCGCCAACGAGCTGGTCAGCCTCGTCGAGAAGCTCAGCAGCACGAAGAAATAGACTGACATCCACGTGCCCTCGATGCACGTGGACAATAAGGGACACGCCCTTTTTTGCCCCTTGGGGCAAAAAAGGGCGTGTCCCTTATTGTCCGTGGTTGGCTCATCGTAAGTATGCAAAACAATGGGGGTGCCCACCAGAACCGGTGGGCACCCCCTTGTGGTTGAATATGTTGCCTACGCTTATGCAGCTTCTCCCGTATCCTCGGTGTAGGTCTCCTCGGAGTAGTCCGTTGTGTCGGTGTAGGTCTCCTCGGTGCTGGTGTCGTAGGTCTGCTCCTCGGTGCTGTTGTCGTAGGTCTGCTCGCTGTAGTCCGTCGTGTCTTCCGCGGTCTCTTCCTCATTGTAGTCGTAGTACGAGTCGCCCCAGTTGTAGGTGCCGCCCTTGAAGGTCCAGGTGCTGTTGTCCTTGTAGGTGGGCTGGACGCTGGAGGTGGGGAAGTCCTCGTGAGGTACGCCGTCGAGGATGGAGTTGACGAAGTAGGTGAACATGGGGCAGGCGGTGTTGTAGGGATGTCCGTTGCTGCCTCCAACGAAGATCTCGCCCTCCTCGCGGTATCCGCACCAGATGGCCACGGAAAGCTGCGGGGTGATGCCGCAGAACCACAGGTCGCGGAAGTTCTCCGTCGTGCCCGTCTTGCCGGCAACCGGCTGGTTCACCGTCATGCCGCTGCCCACGACCTCGGCTGTGCCGCCGTAGGTGCAGACCTCCTTCATGACCTCGAGGGCCGCAGCGGAGATGCTCTCGTCAAGCGCGCGCGTGGGGTTGTCCTGATGCTCGTAGACGATGTTGCCGTTGCGGTCTTCGATGCGCGTGATGGCAATGGCGTCGCGGTGCAGGCCGCCGGTTGCGATGGTTGCATAGGCCTCGGCCATCTGCACTGGGGGAACGCCAACCGTGCCCAGCGTGAGCGAGGTGTAGGCGGGCAGGTCAACCGAGATGCCCATGTCGTGGGCGGCAGACACGATCTTGTCGGCGCCAATTGCCTCGGCCACCTGCACGAAGCCGGTGTTGGACGATACGGCAAAGGCGTTGGAGAGCGAGATGGTGCCGTAGTTGATGTTGCCGTAGTTCTGCACGGTCCAGGTGGGCGAGAAGGTCATCGGCGAGCCGCAGTTGATGTAGATGTTGGGGTTCATGCCCTCGCGCAGGGCTGCCACCAGCGTGAACAGCTTGAACGACGAACCGGGCTGGCGCCTTGCCTGCGTGGCCAGGTTGAACTGGCTCTCCTCGTAGCTGCGGCCGCCGACCATGGCCTTGATGTAGCCGGTGTCGGGGTCAACTGCCACGAGCGCTGCGTCGAGCTGGTCGTTACCAATCTCGTCGAGGCGCGTGTGCACGGCCTGCTCGGCGGCGTCCTGATAGCTCGGGTCGATGGTGGTGTAGACCTTCAGACCGCCCTGGAAGACGGTGTCCTGGTCGAAGTCCTCAAGCAGCAGCTGCTTGACATAGTCGGTGAAGTAGGGCTGCTGGGACTGGTTCTGCATGAAGTAGCCCTCGTGGCACTCAAGCGGCGTGTTGACGGCCTGGTCGTACTCCTCCTTCGTGATGTCGCCCGCCGTATACATGCGGTCCAGCACCACGTTGCGGCGCTTGACCGCAAGCTCAGGGTTCTGCAGGGGGTCGTAGTTGGAGGGCGACTGCGGCAGACCGGCCAGGGTTGCGGCCTCGGCCAGGGTGAGGTCGGTCGCGTTCTTGTTGAAGTAGGTGATGGAGGCGGCCTGGATGCCGTAGGCCTGGTGGCCGAAGTAGATGGTGTTGAGGTACATCATCAGAATCTGGTCTTTGGTGTACATCTTCTCCATCTGAATGGCGAGGTAGGCCTCGCGCACCTTACGGCGCACGGTGTAGTCGAACTGCTCCTCGGAGAGCACCGTGTTACGCACGAGCTGCTGGGTGATGGTCGAGGCACCCTCGGAGCCGCCCATCAGCTGCGCCACCACGGCGCGGGCAATGCCTTGGGGGTCGACGCCGTTGTGGCGGTAGAAGCGGATGTCCTCGGTATCGACGATGGCCTTCAGGACGTAGTCGCTCACGCCACTCATCTCGACACTACGTCGGTTCTGCAGGTAGTACTCTGCAATGACGGTGCCGTTGGTGTCGACGATCTGCGTCGGCTCACTTACGAGGTAGGCATCTGCCGAGTTGTAGTCGGGCAGATCCTGCAGCCAGCTAGTTACAAGCGAGCCCAAAGAAATGGCAAGGGCAGCCATCAGCATGGCGATGAAGCCAAAGATGCCGGCGATGCCAAACCCAATGATGTGGGTGCGTGCGTTCTTTCGGGCCCTGCGCTTGCGGACACCCATGAAATCCTCCTCCATAAGGGACAATCAAACCAACATTATAGGAGTAGGAGTAGGGACCGGCGCCGAAAGGGCGCGGAGTCCTCAGAGTGCCCATTGCTTTGCCGGACCGAGACACTCCCGCCGTGCGTGGCGCTCCCGCCGCCCGGGACACTCCCGCCGTGCGTGGCGGGAGCGCCACGGCCAAAACATGAGCAGCTTGTATCGTTTGCGCGTGCATGCCACGCTTGCGCTATGCTGGTACGCGCGCGACTCCCAAGGCGGTGAGCTCGCGAGGACACACGAACTATTTGGAGGACAGAGCATTGCTGCCAGTTGACGAGCAACTCAAGGTCATTACGTCCGGCACCATGCAGATCGTGCCGCTGGACGAGCTCAAGGCCAAGCTAGCCAAGGGCGAGCCCCTCAACATCAAGCTGGGCGTCGACCCCACCAGCCCCGACCTGCACCTGGGCCATGCCGTGCCCCTGCGCAAGATGCGCCAGTTCCAGGATCTTGGCCACAAGGTAACCCTCATCATCGGCAACGGAACCGCCCTCATCGGCGACCCGTCTGGCCGCGATAGCACTCGTCCGCCCCTTACCGAGGAGCAGGTTGAGGCCAACGCGAAGACCTACGTCGAGCAGGCCATGAAGGTGCTTGACCCTGAGAAGACCACCATCGTGCACAACGGCGACTGGCTGAAGCCCCTCGACCTTCAGAGCATGCTTCACCTCATGTCGCAGTTCAACGTGGCCCGCATCCTCGAGCGCGAGGACTTCCACAACCGCTACGAGAACCAGCAGTCCATCGCTCTGCACGAGTTCATCTACCCGGTGCTGCAGGCCTACGACTCGGTGGTCATCAAGTCCGACCTCGAGATGGGCGGCAACGACCAGATCTTCAACCTCCTTGCCGGCCGCGACCTCATGCGCGCCGAGGGCATGGAGCCCCAGGTTGCGCTGACGGTTCCTCTGCTGGTGGGCCTCGACGGCCACAAGAAGATGTCCAAGAGCTATGGCAACTACGTTGGTCTCACCGACGAGCCCAACGACATGTTTGGCAAGCTCATGTCCATCGCCGACGAGATCGTGCCGCTGTACTTCCGCCTGTGCTCGACGCTCACCATCGACGAGATTGATGCCATCGAGGCCGAGTTCAAGGCCGGCACCGCCGACCCGTATGTCCGCAAGCGTCAGCTGGCGCGCAACATCGTCGACCTCTACCACGGCGAGGGCGCTGGCCAGAAGGCCCAGGACGCCTTTGACGCGCAGTTCAAGCGTGCCGAGATCCCCGACGACATCCCCGAGTATCCGCTGGCAAACGTGCAGGTCAACGAGCAGGGTATGGTCTACCTCGCCAAGCTCATGGCCGACACCAAGCTCGCGGGTTCGGTGGGCGAGGCGCGTCGCTTCATCGACGGCGGCGGCGTGAAGATTAACGGCGAGGCTGTGGCTGCCAAGGCCTACAACATCGAGCCCTCCGCCCTTGCGGCCGGCACCGTCATCCAGCACGGCAAGCGCAAGTTCGTGCGCCTGGTCTAAGTGAAGCGCGCGGCAAATACCAAAGCATCTGCTCCCGCTGCGAGCGGGCGTCTTGAGCTGCTCTCCCCGGCTGGGGGCCCTGAGCAGCTCAATGCCGCTCTAGCCGCGGGAGCCGATGCCATGTACTGCGGCTTTGGCCACCGGTTCAACGCGCGGCGTGGTGCGACGAGCTTCGACGACGCCACCTTCGAGGAGGCGTGCAAGAAAGCGCACCTCGCCGGCTCTCGCGTCTACGTGACCATGAACGTCGTCGTCAAGACCGACGAGATGACGCGCGCCTTGGCCCTTATCAGGCACGTGTGGCTGCTAGGCGCCGATGCGTTCATCGTTCAGGACACGGGCCTGATGAGCGAGGTGAGGCGCCGCTGGCCGCAGATTGAGGTGCATGTCTCCACGCAGGCCAACGTGCACGATTCCCGCGCGGTTGCCCTGTGCCGCGACGCATGGGGAGTCCATCGCGTCACCCTCTCGCGCGAGCTCTCGGTTCCCGAGATTGCCCGCATTGCCCAGGAAGGGGTCGAGCTTGAGGGCTTTGGGCACGGTGCGCTGTGCTTCTGCTACTCGGGCATCTGCATGATGAGTGCCATGGCGGGAGACCGCTCGGCCAACCGAGGCGCCTGCGCACAGCCCTGCCGTCTGCCCTACGACCTGGTTGACGCTGAGGGCAAGCGCTTGAGCAACCCGGACACGCGGCCCCTGTGCCCCAAGGATTACCGGACCATCGGCCGTCTGGACGAGCTGCTCGCGGCGGGCCTTGGCTCGCTCAAGGTGGAGGGGCGTCTGAAGGGCCCCGACTACGTGTATGCCGTGACGGGCGCCTACCGCTCCGCGCTTGACGAGCTGGCGGGCAAGGAGCCTGCCTACACTGAGGCCGAGCGCGAGCGCATGCTGCGTCGGGCCTTCAACCGCGACTTCACCGATGCCTACCTTGACGGGGCCTCGGGCAACGAAATGATGAGCTACGAGCGCTCCAACAACCGCGGCGAGCTGGTGGGAAGCGTGGTTGCCACACGCGATTTGGGCACCTCGCGCGTGTGGCGCGGGGGCACCAACGGCGGCCGAGAGCGCACGCGCAAGGTGACGCTTGCCGAGGTTGACATAGCCCTCACCGCCCCGGTGGGGAAGGGCGACTTGCTTGAGGTGAGGCCGCCAGACGATCCGTCGCAGTTCCTCACGACCCATGCCGAACAAGATGCCGCCGCTGGTGCGCAGATTACCTGCCGTACTGCGCGGCCCATGCCAGCGGGCTGTGCCGTGCGAGTGATTCGCTCGCAGCAGGCACTTGATGTGGCCGCCCGCGCCTCGCGTGCCGACATCCCTCGTCAGCGTGCCGTTGACGTGCGGATTATCGCACGCGTGGGACAGCCCTTCGAGGTGGAGCTTCGCTGCGCGGATGGCGCGGCGAGTGCCTCGGCACGCGGCTTTGTGGTGGAGCCCGCGCGCACCCGCAGCGTGAGCGAGCAAGACCTGATTGACCACGTGGGACGCATGGGCGGCTCTGCCTTCTGCGCCGCTTCGTTTGACGTGGAGCTTGACGAGGGTTGCGGGATGCGCTTCTCGGACGTGCACAAGGTGCGCGCCGAGGCATGCCGTGCCCTTGCGCGCAAGCTTCTTGAGCCCTATACCACACGCGAGATTACGCGCAGCCCCTCCGAGGCGCTCTACCAGCGTGAGCTGGGCGAACGTGCGGAGGCGCTTGTGGCTGGTGGCTTGCAGCCTTCCGCTGTCGTTGAGGTCTGCGCGCTGGTGAGCGATGCGGCCGCGTCCGATGCGGCGCGCAAGGCGGGGGCAAGCCGCATCTATGCGACGGCTGAGGCCCTGTCGGTGGGCACGTGGCCTGCCGGGAGCGAGCCGATTCCCTGGCTCGACGAGGTCTGTCGCGAGATAGACCACGAACGACTTGACCCGTACGTTCGTAAGGGCGAGCCGGTGGGCGTGGGTAACCTCTCGGAGCTGGCACTGGCCGCTCAGCGAGGTGCGCTTGCCGAGGTGCGTCCTAGCATTCCCGTGCACAACCCCAGCGCAGTGATGGCGTTGGCCGAGGCCGGGGCGCAGGCGATCTGGCTTTCGGCTGAGGTCTCGCTGGACGAGATCGCAGCACTTGCGGCGGCATCGCCGGTTACGCTGGGCGTGGTCGCCTACGGACGCACGCGTGCCATGACCTCCGAGCACTGCATTCTGCAGGCGGCACATCGCTGCATCAACGACTGCGCAAACTGCAAGCTGCGCGCCCAGGACATTGGCCTGCTCAACGGGCAGGGTGATAGGTATCCCGTGCGCACGGACCTGCAGGGGAGGAGTCGTGTGTATGCTCCCGCCGTGCTTGATGCGGCACCTGAGGTCGCGGAGCTCATGGACGCAGGCGTGCGCAGGTTCATGGTTGATGGAACGCTGCTTTCGCCAGCTGAGGTGGCAAGGGCCGTCGAGCGTCTGTGCCGTGCGGTGCATGCGGCTGAGCAGGGAGAACCTTCTCCCCAGCGCCTGCCCGAGCACACCGCCGGCCACCTTCATCGTCCCATCGAGTAGGGTCGTCACCGGTCCGCGCCAGGCGGACCAGTGGGCGACTGGTCCGCCGTTTCGACCGGAATCCGTCCAATGCCGCGGACCAGTGGACGACTGATCCGCGCCGTGCGGCCTCAGCCCGACTATCCCAACAGAGGCCTAGTGTTGTTTGGCAAGTCTCGCGATTGCCACGCGCGGTAATGGGTATCATCGTCTGAAGTGACATTTTTCGGCTGCCTTGGGGCAGCATTGAGGAGAGGAACGAACATGGCAAAGGCAAACACCCCGGTGAACATGGAGCTGCTCGAGTCGACCCTCAACGTCATCCGTCAGAGCCTGCAGGCCGACGGCGGCGACGTGGCCCTGGTCAACTGTGACGAGAACGGCGTCGTGACTCTCGAGATGCAGGGCGCCTGCGCAGGCTGCCCGCTTTCTAGCTACGACATGAGCGAGGGCATCGAGCGCATCCTCATGGAGCATGTGCCGGGCGTGACCAAGGTCCAGCCCGCCATGGCCTGGTAGGCGGGCGTTACGCCCATGTGGCTCAACGATCTTTATCACGCTTTGGACCCCATCGCGCTAACGGTGGGGCCCCTTTCCATACGCTGGTATGGCCTGGCGTATCTGTTCGGCTTCATTGCTGCCGGCTTTGTGATGTACCGCGTGGCGCGCCACTGGCACATCGACATAACCGTCGATGACGTGGTGACCCTCATGACGGGCATTGCCTGCGGCGTCATTCTTGGTGGCCGCCTCGGCTACGTCATCTTCTATGGCAGGGGCTACTACCTGCAGCATCCGCTCTCCATCATCATGCTCAACGAGGGAGGCATGAGCTTCCATGGCGGACTAATTGGTGCGGCCGTGGGAGCGTACCTCACCAATCTCTCGCTGGGCCTTTCGCTGGGGACCATCGTCGACCTCATGGCCATCGGTGCCCCTATCGGGCTTTGCCTGGGCCGCTGTGCCAACTTCATCAATGGCGAGCTGTGGGGCAAGGAAACGACCCTTCCGTGGGGCGTGATGTTCGACGACACGGGCGGTGGCGCCGTGTATCGCCATCCCTCGCAGCTCTATGAGGCCCTGCTCGAAGGCGTGGTGCTCTTCTGCATCCAGTACGGCCTGAGCCGCAAGGTGCCGCCGTATCCGCAAGGCACCTTCGCAGGCACGTTCCTGCTGTTCTATGGCATCTTCCGCTTCATGGTCGAGTTCGTGCGCCTGCCTGATGCCCACATAGGCTATCTTGCCTGGGGTTGGCTCACCATGGGGCAGGTGCTGAGCCTGCCACTTGTGGTGGCGGGCATCGTGATGCTGGTGATGGCGCACAAGCGGAACGTGCCGCAGCACTGATTCCTAGACGCAACGGCTTTTCCGCACGCTTTTCCGATTTACCTGCTACTATTGCGGCTAGTCGTATAACAACTGAGGGCACGGTTGCCGAGCTGCAAGGCCTAGCTAAAAGGATTCCGGTTCTACTCCGGACCAGC
>CACXFC010000187.1 GCA_902766835.1 uncultured Coriobacteriaceae bacterium
CAACGCCACCGGCCTGCATGCCCGTCCCGCTTCTGTCTTCGTGAGCGAGGCCAAGAAGTACGAGAGCAACGTCACCATCCGTGACATTGACAAGGGCACCGCCCCCGTCAGCGCCAAGTCGATCATGATGATCCTGGCTGCTGGCCTCGGCACCGGCGCCAAGGTTGAGATCGCCTGCGACGGTCCTGACGAGCAGGCTGCCCTCGACGCCCTCGTTGCCCTCGTGGACAGCGGTTTCGGCGAGTAGGCTAATCGTCGTCATAGCTGCAAAGCAGCAGACTCGGAGCCCGGCATCTCACGTGCCGGGCTTTTTCTGTCGGGGCAAAAAAGGGCGTGTCCCTTAATTTCGCGTCGCATGCCGATGCCCCTTGTGGGTTCTTGTCACACGCTGCGCAGGTTCTTATAAGCCAAGCGACCCAACGATGCGCTTCCAGCGGGCGGCTAGGCCGCGCTCTTCCAGCAGCTGGCCCACCACCTGCTCGTTTTCTTCCAGCACCACCGCATAGACCAAAAAGTCGTCCCAAAAGGCCGCGGCTCCCTTGTCTGCCTCCGAGAGCTTCGTGAAGTCGCGGATGTAGTTCTTGAGGCCAAAGACCAGCTCGGTCACGCGCTCACCCTCTTCGGTGCGTGTGAACCGCTCCTTCTTGTTCACCCGCTCTCCCACGGCCGACCCCACCATGTAGACGTAGCCCGACATTGCGACAAGGGCGAACCAGCACATGAGGACCAGGACGCAAACCAGTCCGAGCAGCAGGCCGGGCATGGTTGCAAACTGCTGGTAGAACGCAGGGTTGTCGGGTGTGAAGACCAGACGGCTGTCAATGACGACCGTGCTGACGACCACTACGAAGGGAGTGATCAGAAACATGCTCATGCTAAGGAGCACAAAGAAGAGAAACGAGCTTCCTCGCTTTGGCAGCTGCCTGAAGTACGGTGTCCTGAGTGCTGCGTCTTCCTCAAGTGTCTGCCATTCGTCGAGCTTGCGTTGCCGCTCCGCCTTGGGTAGCTTGGCGCTCGAGGCGATGTCCACCAGTATGCGGTCGGACTCGGTGAAGCCCTCTGCCGCTTGGTCGACCACTTCAGCCACGGGTGCGCCGTTGCGCTCGACCACGCGGATCAGCCCCTGCATCTCAAGGCGCAGCAGCTGGGCGGCCGCATCCTTTTTGGGCTCTATCTCGAGGTCTGCGAGCATGGAGATGCAAGCGGGGCGCAGGGCGGGCAGCGTCTCTCGCCAATAGGTGAGGCCCAGCTCGGCGGGGAAGGTGGAGCGCTCGAGTGCCGAGCGGTACAGGCGCGAGAAGCTTACGTGATGTAGGAGCAGCAGGGGCGCGCAGAGGACGAAGACCGCCGAGAGCGCATAGAGCGCCCAGGCAAGGTAGCCAATCGGGCCAGCGCCAGAGGCAGCGGCCGCCTTGAAGGCCTTGCCCACAAGCGATCCCCGCAGAAGCCAGACGATGAGGGCAATCACGGCAATAAGCGAGATGGTCCTTGCCAGTCGATAGCTCCTGAGCTCCTTGCTCTCTATGACCGCTGAGCTTGCCGTGGTCTTGCGTGCCATAGTGCCAAACCGCCTTCTCCCATGAGCCGCAGGGATCCCCGCTGTTTCCCGGTATCCAGTATAGGAATATGAGCTGTGGCTGGCTGGGGAGATACTGCTGCGCGGACCAGCGGGGAAGGGGTCCGCAGAATACGGCTTTGGGAGGGTCGAAAAGGCCGCATAGCGCGGACTAGTCGCCCACTGGTCCGCGCGGGCGGCGGGAATCGGGACGAGGCTGCGGACTAGTCGCCCACTAGTCCGCACTGGTGCCCGGAATCGGGCCGAGGCCGCGGACGAGTGCCCGAGCCGTGGACATATGGGGAACGTTCGCGGAGCGTGCTACCATACCAAAGTTACCCTCAGAACAAGGAGTTCCCCGTGATTGGTCCTACCAAGCTCTGCCCCAAAGGCATTGGACTCATCCTTCTTGACCTCGACGACACCATCTTGGTGGACGGGTCGAAGGTGCGCCCGCGCGTCATAGATGCCATCAACCTCGCCCGCGAGCGCGGTTGCATGGTGGCCGTGGCCAGCGGAAGGGCTCGCCACATGGTGCCTGAGCTGCTGCGCCAGCCGCAGGCCATGGACTACCTCGTGTGCGCCAATGGCGCGCGCGTGCACGACACCATCGGCGGCGTCCTCTACGAGCGCCTGATGTCGCGCGATCAGGTGCTTGCCGTCATGGACGCCCTCGATCCGCTCAACCCCGGCTACAACGCCTTCGTTGGGGACCACAGCTACTTCGAGTGGCGCGGGCTCTCGTACATGTTCTGGGGCCGCGCCCCCATGACCGACGGCGACCTGCGCAAGTCGCTGCACACCGCCCCGGCGCTCAACCTCAAGGGCCTGGGCAGGAAGCTGCGCCGCGTGGCCCGCTACGGCAAGCGTCTCGTTACCAACCGCGAGGGAATGTCGCAGGTGGTAAGGCTGCGTCCCCACATCGAGAAGTCCGAAGGCGGCATTGCCAAGATGGGCTGCTCGCTGCCCACGCCGGCCGCGTGCGAGCGTGCCATTGCCACGCTCGAGCACATGGGCGCCTACGAGGTTGCGCGCATGAGCCTTACCGAGCTGGAGATCACGGCCAAGGGCGTGACCAAGGGAACGGCCACCGAGTGGCTGATGGACTACCTCAAGGTCGACCCGGCCTGCGCGGTGGCCTTTGGTGACTCCGAGAACGACGCCCCGCTCGCCGACGTCTGCGGAACCTTCGTGGCCATGGCCAACGGCGACAGCCGCATCAAGGAGCTGGCCAACGACGTGTGCGAGAGCGTGTACGACGACGGCGTGGCACGCTGGATTGAGCGTGCCATGGCCGAGGCGGATGGAGCAAACCATGTGTGATGCGTGCAAGAAGCCCTTCTCCTACGACATCGTGGCCGAGGACCCCAAGACGCATGCGCGCGCGGGTGTCCTGCATACCCCTCACGGCGATATCCCCACGCCAATCTTCATGCCGGTGGGCACGAAGGCTACGGTCAAGGGCCTGCTGCCGCCCACGCTGACGGAGCTGGGCACCAAAATCCTACTGGCCAATACCTACCACCTCTCCATGCGCCCCGGCGCCGACCTGGTGAACGAGATGGGCGGCCTGCACGAGTTCATGCAGTGGCACGGGCCCATCCTCACCGACTCCGGTGGCTTCCAGGTCTTCAGCCATGGCGACCACGTCAAGCTCACCAACGACGGCGTGACCTTCCGCGCGGTTGACTACGACGGTGCCTACGTGCGCTGGACGCCCGAGGACAACATGGACATCGCCCGCAAGTTGGGCGCCGACATCGTCATGCAGCTCGACCAGTGCCCAGGCTACCCCTCGCCGCGCCCCTTCGTGGAGCGGGCCGTGGAACTGTCGAGCATGTGGGCCGACCGCTGCTGGGCCGCACATGAGGCTGCCGAGCACCTTACCTACCAGGGCACCCCGCAGGCGCTCTTCGGCATCGTGCAGGGCGGCATGGACCTTGACCTGCGCCTGAGGTCGTTGCGCCATCTTGAGGAGTGCGCCGACTTCCCGGGCTACGGCATCGGCGGATACTCGGTGGGGGAGAGCCACGAGGTGATGTTCCAGAGCCTTGCCCCGCTGGTGAGCGAGCATATGCCCAAGAACAAGCCACGCTACCTGATGGGCGTGGGCAACCCCACGACGCTGGTGCGCGGCGTGGCCTGCGGCATCGACATGTACGACTGCGTCCTGCCCACCCGCACCGCGCGCATGGGCAGCGGCTTCTCGAGCCAGGGGCGCATCAACCTGCGCAACGCCAAGTTCGCCCACGACGCCGGCCCACTTGACGCTGAGTGCACCTGCCCGGTGTGTACGGGCGGCTACACCCGTGCCTACCTACATCATCTGGTGCGCCAGAAGGAGATGGCCGCCTCCATCCTGCTTTCGATGCACAACATCTACTTTTTGCTCGATCTCATGCGCCGCGCGCGCGAGGCCATCATTGCAGGGGAGTACGGTGCGTTTGTGGACAAGTGGATGAGCTCCCCGGCCGCAAACGATTGGTAAGCCCTGCCGATTTGGAGTTCCCCTTCCGCACACGCGCGTGCCTTGGGCTCCGGCTTTCGCACATGCGTGGGCCCCGGGTTCGGTTTTCGCACACGCGCGTGCCTTGGGG
>CACXFC010000188.1 GCA_902766835.1 uncultured Coriobacteriaceae bacterium
GGTGCCCTGCTCCTTGTTGGCATACTCGATGCCAGCGTAGAAGCCATACTCAAACTGCTGGATGGTCTCGGAGCTCATGCCACCGACGAAGCCGACCTTGCCGGACTTGCTGACGCGAGCGGCGATGTAGCCCACGGCAAACGAAGGCTCCTGGGCCTTGAACAGAACGCCGGTGAGGTTGCTGGCGCCGTTGTCGTTGGTGCCGTCGATGAGTGCGAACTTGACGTCGGGGTTCTGGTCAGCAGCGGTGTTGACGGCCTCGGCCATGGCGAAGCCGATGCCCCACACGAGGTTGGAGCCGTCGTCGACGGCCTTGTCAAGGTTGGTCATGTAGTCGGCGTCCTGCTTGGACTCGATGTAGCTGACCTCCCAGCCATTGTCCTCGTTGAGCTTCTGCATGCCTGCCCAGGCGAGCTGGTTGAACGACTGGTCGTTGACGCCGCCGGTATCGGTGACCATCTCGACCTTTACCTTGCCCTCTGCGGGGGCGTCGCCGCCGTTGTTGCCACCGTTGCCGCTGCCACCGCAGCCGGCAAGAGCGGCAAGAGCGCCAACACCCATGGTGGCGGCGAAGGTACGACGAGTCATCTTGGCATCGAACATACGCACTCTCCCTTTACGCTGTGCGCCCGTGGCCTTCTACCACAGGTCGCATTGCCTTGCAGGCACGCTGCAAGACGCATGTACACATGTTGGAAACACTATAGCGCTTATGCCTCGCTTGCTGCTACGGCAAGTGCGATTTCCATCATCTCGGTGAAGGTGTTCTGACGCTCTTCGGCGGGAAGCGAGCCGCCGGTGACCAGATGGTCCGAACAGGTCATGATGCCAAGCGCCTTCTTCTTGGCGTGTATGGCGTTGAGGTAGAGCGCCGCCGCCTCCATCTCGGTGGCCAAAACCCCCATCCGCTCCCACTCCTTGACGTAGTCGAAGGCGTTGTAGAAGACGTCGGTGGAGAGCAGGTTGCCCACGTGGAAGCGCACGCCGTTCTGCTCGCAGTACTCGACCGCCTTACGCAAGAGGCCAAAGTCGGCAATGGGGGCAATGGTGCCCGGCAGGCCATACTGATAGGCGAAGTTGGAGTCGGTGCAGGCACCCTGGCCCAATACGATGTCACGCAGATGCACGTCCGGGCTGATGCCGCCTGCGCTGCCGATGCGAATGATGGTCTCGACCTCATAGAAGTTGTAGAGCTCGTAGGAGTAGATGCCAATGGAGGGCATGCCCATGCCGCTTCCCATGACCGAGATGCGCTTGCCCTTGTAGGTGCCGGTGTATCCCAGCATGTTGCGCACCTCGTTGAAGCAGACCGGGTTCTCGAGGTAGCGCTCGGCCACGACCTTTGCACGAAGGGGGTCACCAGGCATCAGCACGACCTTTGCGATGTCGCCCTTCTCTGCGGAATTGTGTGGAGTGGACATACGCTATCCCACCTTTCGTCACGAGCGAGGCCAGCGCAGCGGGCGGCCTCCCCTATCCAACTCGTACCAGCAGTAACTTGTCAGCTCCTTTAGGCCAAGCTTGGTGGCAACTAGGGGATACGCCCTTTTTTGCCCCGCGGGGCAAAAAAGGGCGTATCCCCTAGTTGCCACCGCAACGTTATACTCCATGCCAGCTTTGGCCTAACGGGCTAATTCATTATATGGTCGAACGTGCCTCACGAGACAAGTATGGCGCCAAGCCTGCTTTCTCCCACCCCAAGCGGCGAGGCGCCCAGGTAGTCGAGCACCGTGGCCGAGAGGTCGGCGAAGGTAGGCAGGGTGCCCAGGTCCGTCCCCTTGCGCACGCGCGGGCCTGCCACAAGCCAGGGCACGTACTCGCGGCTGTGGTCGGTGGAGGGGGTAACCGGGTCGCAGCCATGGTCTGCCGAGATCATGAGCAGGTCGTCCTCGCGCAGCTTCGCCAGCATCTCGGGGAGCTTCTGGTCGAAGTACGAGATGGCGCGGGCGTAGCCGTCCACGTCATTGCGGTGCCCGTAGATCATGTCGGTGTCCACCAGGTTGGTGTAGCACAGGCCGTTGAAGTCGCGGTCCATCCACGCGATGGTCTTGTCGATGCCGTCGGGATTGTTCTTGGTGAGGATGTGGTCGGTGGTTCCACGCCCGGCGAACAGGTCGAAAATCTTGCCCACGCTCAGCACGTCAAAGCCCTCTTCCTTCAGGCGGTCGAGCATGGTGGTGCCGGTGGGTTCCATCGAGAAGTCGTGACGGCGCGAGGTGCGGCGGTAGGGCCATTCGCCCTTGAAGGGACGCGCGATGACGCGTGCCACGCCGTGCTCGCCCACAAGCTGCGCGCGAGCGATGCGGCAGTACTCGTACAGCTGCTCGGGCGGGACCACGTCCTCATGCGCCGCAATCTGGAAGACGCTGTCGGCCGAGGTGTAGACGATGAGCGCACCGGTCTCGACCATCTCGCGACCGTACTTCTTGATGACCCTGGTGCCCGAGTAGGGCTTGTTGCAGATGACCTTACGCCCCGTGGCCTCCTCGAAGGGCTTGATGACCTCGTCGGGGAACCCCTGCGGATAGGTGGGGAACGGTCGCGGCGAGATGACGCCCGCCATCTCCCAGTGCCCCACCGTGCTGTCCTTGCCCTGGCTCTGTTCCTGCATGCGGGCGAAGGCGCCCTCGGGGGCGGCAATGGGAGCCAGGCTGTGCTGGTAGGCCGATTCAAGCGCGCCCTCGATGTTCAGCAGGCCCAGCCTCGTGAGGTTGGGAATGGAGAACTCAGCGCTGGTGGCGCAGGCACACAGCGTGTTCGAGCCCTCGTCGCCCCATGCGGCGGCATCCGGCTCCTCTCCAATCCCAAAGCTGTCGAGCACAATCACAAAGACGCGCTTGCTCATGGGGGCTCCTTCCGTGGGGTAATGGTCGCATTCATGATAGCGCGTGCCACCGCTGGCATCTGTTGTCGTACCATCACAGGACAGCGGGAACGGAGGAACGCAAGATGGCAGATGCGCCCTATGTGGTAGTGGTTGGCGGAGCGAACATGGACATAGCCGGACGGCCACACGGCCCGCTCGTGCCTCGCGACTCCAACATTGGCTCGGTGAGGCTCTCTCATGGCGGCGTGGGGCGCAACATTGCCCACAACCTCGCCCTTCTGGGGGTTGACGTGCGCCTTATGACCGTCTTTGGCGAAGACGCCCAGGCAGACAGCCTTGTGGAGGGATGCCGCGAGGTAGGCATCGACCTCACCCATTCGTTTGCCGTGCCAGGGGCCAGCACCTCTACCTATCTCTATATAACCGACGAGCAGGGCGAGATGGAGGTGGCCATCAACGACATGGCCATCCTCGACAAGCTGACACCCGAGCGCGTGGAGCGCAACCTGACGCTGCTCCAGGGCGCGGCCGTGGTGGTGGCAGACGCCAACCTTCCCCAAGAGACGCTTGCGTGGATGGGCGAGCACGTTAAGGCGCCGCTGTTCTGCGACCCCATCTCGACGGCCAAGGCCGCACGCGTCGCCCCCATGCTGGGACGCCTGCACACGCTCAAGCCCAACCTGCTCGAGGCCTGCGCCCTGGCCGGGCGCCCCGAAGGCAGCTGCAGCCCCACCGAGGCAGCGGAGGCGCTTTTGCAGACGGGGCTTCAGCGCGCCTTCGTTTCGCTTGGTGCGGACGGCGTGCTCTGCGCCACGCACGAGCAGCAGATTCACCTGCCGCTTCTGCCCTGCAACGTGGTCAACACCACCGGCGGCGGCGATGCCCTGATGGCGGGAGTCGTGTGGGCGCACCTTCACGGCCTTGACCTGCGGGAGAGCGGACGCGCAGGGCTTGCCGCATCCGCCCTTGCCGTCGAAAGCGCCCAGACCGTGAGCCCCCAGATGAGCGAGGCAGCGCTTCTTGAGCGCATGCGCGCCTAGCCGCCATACATTGCTATCATTTCTGATGTGTCACCCAACGGAAAGGAACACCCCATGGACACCAAGCACCTGAACGCCTTCCTCGACCTGACGCCCGAAGTGGCCGATGCGCTCGCGCACAACAAGCCCGTGGTGGCCCTTGAGTCCACCATCATCAGCCATGGCATGCCCTACCCGCAGAACGTCGAGACCGCCCTGCACGTTGAGGCCATCGTCCGCGAGCATGGCGCCGTGCCGGCTACCGTGGCCGTCATCGGCGGACGCCTGCGCGCCGGCCTCACCCCCGAGGAGATCGACTACCTCGGACGCAAGGGCCGCGAGGTCATCAAGGTGAGCCGTCGCGACCTGCCCGTAGTGGTGGCACGCGGCCTTGACGGCGCGACCACCGTTGCCTCCACCATGATCGTGGCGGCGCTTGCGGGCATCGACGTGTTTGCCACGGGCGGCATTGGCGGCGTGCATCGCGGCGCCGAGACCACCATGGACATCTCGGCCGACCTCGAGGAGCTGGCCATGACCCCGGTGATGGTGGTGTGCGCCGGAGCCAAGTCCATTCTCGACCTGGGCCTGACGCTGGAGTACCTGGAGACCAAGGGCGTGCCGGTGCTGGGCTACGGCACCAGCGAGCTGCCCGCCTTCTACACGCGCCAGTCCGGCTTTGGCGTTGACTACCGCGTGGACTCCCCCGCCGAGCTGGCCGCCATCCTGCACACGCAGCGCGAGCTGAACTTCCCGGGCGGGGCCCTTGTGACCAACCCTATTCCCGAGCAGTACTCCATGGACAAGGCGGTCATCGACAAGGCCATCGCGCAGGCTCTGGACGAGTGCGGCGAGCTGGGCATCCACGGCAAGGAGACCACGCCGTTCCTGCTGGCGCGCATCGCCGAGATAACCGGCAACGACAGCCTCGACTCCAACATCCAGCTGGTCTTCAACAACGTGGCGCTGGGCGCCGAGATTGCCAAGGAGCTCTGCGCCCTGAGGGCGTAAGGGTTGCGGCGTAGGTGCGCTGAAACTGGGGGAAGCCAGGGGACACGCCCTTTTTGCCCAGCTGGGCAAAAAGGGCGTGTCCCCTGGCTTCCCCCAGCGCACGTTCCCACCCGCGTGGGGCGTTGAAGCTTTCGTGACCACATGCCTGCGGGCTCGCGCGGGGCTATGATAGTCATGCACATAAATCTTCTCGCATCAGACGGAGGCAGCGCATGAGCGAGTTCATGGACATCATTACTGCAAGCAACCTCACCTATAACCAGAAGCTGCTGCACCTGGCGCAGGCAGCCGAGAACTGCGAGCACCCCATCCCCACCACCAAGGAGTTCGACTGGTTCTTCGAGCGCGACGCCATCTGCGACATGCACGAGGGCAACGCACCCTACCGTCCTCGCTACATCTGCTGCGACATGGAGCGCTTCGCCCGCCAGGGCTCGAGCTTCCTGCGCCTCGACGCGCCAGACAACCTCGACGACCTGCTCATGAACCTGCAGATCCTCTACCAGAACGTGCCTTCCGTCACCAGCCGCCCCGTGTATGTGGGCCAGCTCGACCGCGTGTTTGACCCGTTCATCAAGGGAATGAGCGACGAAGAGGTTCTGCCGCGCTTCAAGCGCTTCCTCAACTACATCGACCGCACGGTGGCCAGCGGCTACTGCCATGCCAACCTTGGCCCCGAGGACACGCGCGCCGGGCGTCTGCTGCTGCAGGCCGACGCCGAGGTGCAAAACGCCGTGCCCAACTTCACGCTGAAGTATGACCCTGAGGTCACGCCCGACGACTTCGCGCGCCTGGCCCTTAAGACCTCCATGGCCTGCGCTAATCCCGCCTACGCCAACGACCGCATGCTGCGCGACATCTACCCGCTGGCGCAGGACGGCCCCAAGGACGCCTACACGGTTGTGAGCTGCTACAACGTGCTGCCCGTGCGCGGTGGCGCCTACTGCCTCGACCGCGTGAAGCTCAGCCAGCTGGCCGACCTTGCCACCAGCGTGGACCACTTCATGAACGAGCTTCTGCCCAACGCTACCGGCGCGCTGCTCGAGTACATGGACGCGCGCATCAAGTTCCTGGTTGAGGACTCCAACTTCTTCCAGACTTCCTTCCTGGTGAAGGAGGGCCTCATCGAGCGCGAGCGCTTCGTGGGCATGTTCGGCATGATTGGCATGCACGAGTGCATCGAGAAGCTGCTGGGCGCCGAGCACGTCTATGGCACCGACCCCGAGGCTAACGACCTTGCCGACGAGATCATGACCAAGATGACCGAGCAGGTGCTGGCGTGGGATGCGCCCTACTCCGAGGCGGGCGGCGGCAAGTACATGATGCACGCCCAGGCTGGCTTTGGCGACCAGACCTCCTCGACGCCGGGCGTGCGCATTCGCGTGGGCTCCGAGCCCGAGGTCTTCTTCGACCACATCCGCCACTGCGCGCGCATGCACCGCTTCTTCACTGCAGGCGTCAGCGACATCTTCCCCGTTGAGCCCACGGCCGCCCAGAACCTGGACGCCCTGCTCGATGTGGTGAAGGGCGCCTTTGCGATAGACGACAAGTACCTCTCGTTCTACCCCAGCGACTCCGACCTCGTGCGTATCACGGGCTTCCTGGTGAAGCGCTCCGAGATGGAGAAGTTCGCCCGCGGCGAGGCCGTGCTTGCCGACACCAGCCACGACGGCGAGGGCAACTGGCGCGCCAAC
>CACXFC010000189.1 GCA_902766835.1 uncultured Coriobacteriaceae bacterium
ACGAGATCTTCGTCTTCACGCCCAAGGGCGAGGTCATGAGCCTGCGCCGCGACTCGACCCCACTCGACTTTGCCTATGCGGTGCACACCCAGGTGGGCCACCACTGCGTTGGTGCCAAGGTGAACGGCTCGATGGTGCCGCTTACCCACAAGCTGAAGAGCGGCGACCGCGTGGAGATTATCACCAACAAGAACGCCAAGCCCGGCCACGACTGGCTGAACATGGTGGTCACGCCCTCGGCGCGCTCGAAGATCCGCAAGTACTTTGCCACCGAAAGCAAAGAGGACGACGCCGAGCGCGGGCGAGGCTACCTGGGCATCGAGCTGCGCAGGCATGGCCTGGGCGTCTCGTCCAGCCGCGTGACGAAGGCGCTTGAGAAGGTCTGCGAATCCACCGACTACCACGACGTGGAGACCCTCCTTGCGGCCATTGGCAGCGGGCGCCTCTCGCCCAAGCAGATCGCGCACCGCGTGTCCGACGTCATTGCCGAGGCGCGCCCCGCCAACGAGGTGGAGCGCGAGGCCCGCAAGGCCAACCGGCAGATGCTCATTGCCGAGGACAAGCCGCTGTTGCCCACGAAGAAGCGCGAGCGCAAGCACAACCACAACTACGGCATAGTGGTGAAGGGCGACCCCGACCTGCTGGCGCGTCCCGCACGCTGCTGCAACCCCATGGCCGGCGACGAGATCGTGGGCTTCATCACGCGCGGGCGCGGCGTTTCGGTGCACCGTGCCAGCTGCCCCAACGTTGCCTCGCTGAAGGAGCACCCCGAGCGCCTGATTGAGGTGGAGTGGGACACGTCGGGCGCCACCGAGTTCCAGGTAGAGATCGTGGTGGAGGCAACCGACCGCATGGGCCTCCTGAAGGACGTGACGATCGCGCTTTCGGAGGCGGGCTGCAACATCCTGTCTGCGGCCACTCAGACCGGTGTGACCGGCGTCGCGCGTCTGCGCTTCCTCATCGCGCTTTCCGACGCATCGCTTCTGGGGCCGCTGCTGGCACGCGTCAACCGGGTGCCGTCGGTCTATGACGCACGTCGCATCATGCCGGGCGAGGGTGCCAAGCAGCTCAAGCGCCGCGTGTAGGTGCGGACGAGTCCACACGGCCAACGCCCATTCTGCAGAAAGGGGCCAGCATGACCAGCAAAGACGAGATCCGCTACTTCGTGGTGGGCGACCTTCGGACCAACTGCTACGCCTACATCTCCGAGGGCGCGTGCATGGTGGTTGACCCCGGCGCCTCGGGCGCGCGCATCGCCGAGGAGCTGCAAGACGTGCAGGTGGTGCAGGTAGTGGCCACCCATCGCCACCACGACCACGTGGGTGGCATCCGCGCGCTGGTTGAGGCGACAGGCGCCCCGTGGGCCATTGGTGCCATCGATGCCGAGGGCGCCACGCATGCGCTCGAGCTCTCGAGCCACGACCTGGTGGGCTTTGAGGGCGAGGTGCAGAACCCGCCTGCAGCCGACCGGCTGCTGCACGAGGGCGACGTGCTCGAGGTGGGCACGGCGCGCTTCAGGGTTATTGAAACGCCGGGCCACACCCCGGGAGGCATCGTGCTGGTGGGGGAGGGTACGGCCGAGGGCGTTGCCTTCATGGGCGACACGCTCTTCGCGGGCTCGTGCGGACGCACCGATCTGGCTGGTGGCAGCTGGGAGCAGATGTCTGCCACGCTCGAGCGGCTCGCGGGCCTGATTGACCCGTCGGTCACGATGTTCTGCGGCCACGGCATGGCAACCACCATGAAGCGGGAGCTGGTTTCCAACCCCTACCTGCAGCCAGGTGCCTGGCGCACCTCGTATGGGGAATAGCCGATGAGCAGGCTGGCGTTAGCGATACTGCTTTCCCTCAGCCTTGCCGGTTCGCCCACCTTGGCCACTGAGGCGCAGGCGCAGCTTGGGTCAACCGTTTCGCTTGTGCTGGAAACTGGCTCGCTGGGCAAGCGCCTGATTGAGCCCGCACTGCTGTTGAGCTCGGTTTATGTGCGCGAGGCCTATCCGCAGGCGTTCCACAAGCTCGCGGTGTCGCGCGTTATACCCATGGGCTACGAGCAGCGCGAGAACCTCTCGTTTGGCCCTTGGGAAGCTCCACGTGCCATAGGCGCAGATAAGGCCAGCGACGAGGGTCTGCTCACCGAGTGGGCGCCGCGCTATTACATCACGCACGACTGGTCGGAGTACGGCCAGCAGATTCGCCAGATGATTCCCGGCGACGCCGTGGTGATAAACGGTCGGGGCATACTGGTTAGCGACATCTTCGACTACCCGCGCGAGGGCTACCTCGAGGAGATTCGCGAGGTGGTGGGTCCCGACGTGATAGTGCTGCAGACCTGCGAGCCCGACACCCCTAACAACCGCATCGTCTACGGAACGATAAGCGAGTAGCATAGCCAACGTGCATTGGGGCAATTAAGGGACACGCCCTTTTTTGCCCCGCGGGGCAAAAAAGGGCGTGTCCCTTAATTGCCCCACCGGCTGCGCCATGTGGGCCTGTTGAAAACCATGCGTGTTGAAAAGTTGTATGATGAAAACCTTTCCCGTGTCGATAAGGGGAGGTGTCTCATGCCGCACCAAGCACGTAAGAAGAGCGGGACAGGGTATTACCATGTGGTTCCCAAGGGAATGCATGACCAAATACTATTCAGCAGTGATGCTGACAGGCAAAACTACGTTGACCTTCTTGGAAAGGCAAAGATCGAGAATGGCATTCTCATACACGCCTACTGCCTTATGGACAATCACGTTCACCTAGTTGTGGAAGACACGCAAGACCAACTTGCAAGCTTTGTGAAACAGGTGCACGAGCACTATGGGATGTACTTCGCCAACAAGACTGGCAGACAAGGTGGCATCTTCCAGAGGCGTTATTGGAGCGAGCCCATAGATAAAGAGTCCCATCTCCTGTCCGCTGTGCGTTACGTTCATGCGAATCCTGCTGTAGCGGGAATCTGTCCCGCTTCGATATATGAGTGGAGCAGCGCCAAGGACTATCTGGGGAGGGACGGCATAGCTGATGCCAGAACGGTTCTTGATATGTGCGGTGGGCTCGACGGCTTTATCGATTTCAGTCGGTCATCGAACTGGACAGCGGTGCCCTTCCCAGGAAGCAGGTTGAAGCGGCATCTTACCGACAGCGAGGCCGCGGCAATTGCTCGGACGGTTCTGGGAACCGACGGGCTCCTTCTTGGCTCAGAGGATGCTGCAAGCAGAAAACAGAAGCTCATGACCCTTTATGCTCAAGGTTTCACGATCTCGCAGTTGGTGCGCCTTACGGGCCTCGGCAGGAAGGAAATCGAGTGGCATCTTGAGATTAAGCGGTAGGGGAATGGGGCAACTAAGGGACACGCCCTTTTTTGCCCCGCGGGGCAAAAAAGGGCGTGTCCCTTAGTTGCCCCTAGTTGGCAGATTACCTATCCGCATTTCGTGGTATAGTAGCTATCTGTTCGCATCAGTTGCCCGGATGGCGGAATTGGCAGACGCGGTGGTCTCAAAAACCTCTGTCGAAAGACGTGCGAGTTCGAGTCTCGCTCCGGGCACCAA
>CACXFC010000190.1 GCA_902766835.1 uncultured Coriobacteriaceae bacterium
CACGGATGTGCCGCGAGAACCGACCCCAAGGCACGCCCGTGTGCGATTTCTTGCTCTCTTATTAGCCGAGCTTGAAGTAGAGGGCGAAGCCCAGTACGGCAAACGCGGCGGCGGTGATCCAGAAGCGCAGGACCACCTTGTTCTCGTCCCATCCAAGCTTCTCGAAGTGATGGTGGATGGGCGCCATCAGAAACACGCGCTTGTGGGTGAGCTTGAAGCTCGCCACCTGGATGATGACCGAGAGCGCCTCGATGATGAACAGCCCGCCCATCACCAGCGCGCACACCTCGGTCTTGGTCAGCACGGCCAGCGCCGCAAAGGCCGCCCCCAGCGAGAGCGAGCCGGTGTCACCCATGAAGATGGACGCCGGATGCCCGTTGAACCACAGGAAGCCAACGCAGGCGCCGGCAATGGCAGCCGCAAAGATCGAGAGGTTGATCTCGTCGTAGCGGAAGGCCACCATCGACATGGCCATCATCACGCCAAAGGTGCAGCCCGCCGCCAGGCCGTCGAGGCCGTCGGTCAGGTTGACAGCGTTGGACAGGCCCGCCATCAGCAGGAATACGAAGATCACGTAGAGCCAGGGCACCTTGATGCCGCCGCCGATGGGCAGCGTGAAGCTCAGCACGCCCAGGTCGATCATGGCGCCACCCGGGAAGCGAATGGCCGGCGACACGTTGCACATGTTGACAGCCGCCAGGCAGAAGCTCACTGAGATAACCACCAGACCGGCCATCTTCTGCGAGGGGGTAAGTCCCAGCGAGCGCTTGTGCGCAACGGACTCGATGTCGTCGAGCAGGCCGAGCGAGCCGGTGGCCAGCGTCGCCGCCATGGCCAGCTTGAGCCCGGTGGTCCACTTCGCCTGAATCAGGCAGGTGAGGATCACGGCAAGCAGCATGACCACGCCGCCCATGGTGGGCGTGCCCTGCTTCACCAGGTGCTGCTGGGGGCCGTCGGCCCTGATCTGCTGGCCCACGCCCTCGTGGCGCATCATCTTGATGAAGAACGGCATGACCACCATGGTAATGAGCGCCGAGATGGCCGCCGCAAGAAAGACCTGGTAGGACGGGTAGCGAGGATTGCCGAACATCAGGCAAGCACCCCCTTGGCAAAGACGTCGAGGCCCACGGAACGCGAGCCCTTGGCAAGAACGAGGTCACCCTCGCGAAGAACCGGCCCAATCACCTCGAGCGCACGCTCGGCCGACTCCAGCACCTCCAGGCGATCCTCCGAGAAGCCCATGGTGCGGGCCGCCTCGGCCATCTCGCCGGAGTGCTCGGCGCCCACAAAGACCAGCAGGTCAAGGGGCTTGGCGGCCGCGTAGGCGCCCATGTAGCCGTGCAGGCGCGCGGCCTCGTCGCCCAGCTCGCCCACCTCACCGAGCACCGCCACGCGCCGGCCCGTGCAGTCCATGGAGCATAGCACGTCGAGTGCCGCCGCCATGGACGAGGGGCTAGCGTTGTAGGAGTCGTCGATGACGCGGGGCTTGCCGGGCGCGCTCAGCACCTCGAGGCGCATGTGGGTCTGGGGCATGTGCGCGATGGCGTCTGCCGCGGCGCTGCGATCAGCCCCCAGGCGGTCGGCAATGGCCATGGCAATGAGGAAGTCGCTCACCACGTGGCGCCCGGGCGCGTCGAGGGTGACCTCGCGCTCCCAGCCGTCGGAGAAGGCCAGCGTGAAGGTCGGCTTGCCCTCGCCGTCCAGCGTGATGCCCTGCGCGCGCACGTCGCTCGTGGCGGCGGTGCCCACACGCAGCACCTCGACGCCTGCCGGTGCGCAGAACTCCTGCTCGATGAAGCCGCCGAAGTCGTTGTCGTCAGTAAGCACCAGGCACGGGCGCACCGGGCCGTCCGCCTCTTCCGTGGCGGTCATGCCCTCCAGGATCTCGGCCTTGGCGCGGGCGATGTTCTCGCGCGAGCCGAGGAATCCGATGTGGCTCGTGCCCACGTTGGTGATGAGGGCCACCGTGGGGCGCGCCACGGCGGTCAGCCGCGACAGCTCGCCCTTGTGGTTCATGCCCATCTCGGCCACGATGACCTCGTCTTCCGGCGAGGCGGCCAGAAGCGTGAGCGGCAGCCCGATGAGGTTGTTGAAGTTGCCCTTGGTGGCGTGGGTGGCAAAGCGCGTGGCAAGGCCCGCGGCCAGCATGTCCTTGGTGGTGGTCTTGCCCACCGAGCCCGTCACGCCCACCACGATCCACTGGGGGTTGGCCGCGCGCCAGGCGGCGGCCAGGCGCAGCATGAACTCCTCGGCGTCGTCGCCCTCAATGCGCAGCAGCGCGCAGCCGTGGGCATTGGCCAGCTCGACCAGCCCCTCCTCGGGGGCCTCGCTCAAGGCCACTGCGCCGGCTCCGGCCTCGATGGCTTGGCGGGCGAAGCGGTTGCCGTTGACGCGCTCGCCCACGAAACACACGAACAGACAGCCCGGCTCCACGGCGCGCGAGTCGATGGTGACCCCGCTCACCTGAGCCTGCTTGTCGCCGCACACAAGCTCGGCGGACGTTGCCGCAAGCAGGTCGGCTACAGATATGGTAAGCATCCTGAAAATCCCCTCCCCAGGCAGCGCTTACATTGCCGGCAAGACGCCCATGTCGGTAAGCGCCTCACCCATGATAGACGAGAACAGCGGCGCCGCAGATGCGGACGCCAGGTACGGGGTGCCGTTGAGGCCCACGTACACAAGAACCGACGGATCGGCCGCCGGCGCGAAGCCAATCAGCGAGGAGGTGAACTTGTCCTCGATGTAGCCGCCCTTGGTGGTGTCGGCGCGCTCGCCCGTGCCGGTCTTGCCGGCCACGTCGTAGCCCGGCACCTGCGCGGGCTCGGCGGTGCCTTCCTCAACCACGGTGCGCATCATGTCAACCACCTCGCGCGAGGTGTTCTCGGAGATGATGCGCTCCCCCGCCGGCCAGTCAACGACCTCGGAGGCCTTGCGCACCAGGAAGTGCGGGGTCTCGGGCACGCCGTGGTTGGCCACGGCGCCCACGGCGCGCACCATCTGCACCAGCGGGATGGCCAGGCCCTGGCCGAACGACATCGAGCCCACGCTCGAGCCGTCGTACTCTTCGCGGGTCTTCACCAAGCCCTGGACCTCACCGGGGTAGTCGATGCCGGTGGGCTGGCCGATGCCAAAGGATGCCACGCCCTCGGCGAAGGCGTCGGCGCCAATCTCCTCCTGCGCGATGAGCGCCGCGCCGGTGTTGGACGAGCGCCGCAGGATCTCGCGCAGGGTCATGTCCATGTCGTAGTCGCGGCCGTCGTCGTCGGTGACCAGGTCGTCGCCTACCTCAAGCTGCCAGGGCACGTAGAAGTGCGTGGTCGAGTTGACCACGCCGTTCTCGATGCCGATGGCGGCCGTGAGGATCTTGAAGATGGAGCCGGGCTCGTAGGAGTCGGTGACCACCTTGATGCTGGTGGCGCCCTCCTCGATGACCGAGAGGTCGGTGACGTCGAACAGCGGCGTGGAGCAGGCGGCCAGGATCTCGCCGGTCTTGGGGTCGGTCACCATGACCGAGCCGGATTCTGCCTTGTACTCCTTCACGCCCTCGACGATGTTCTCCTCCGCGACGCGCTGCACGTTGATGTCGAGCGAGATGACGATGTCGGTGCCGTCGACGGCCTCGATCGTCTTCGCGGTGGCACCGGCGATGGGGATGCCAAAGATGCCGGTCTCGATGCTCATCTTGCCGTCGGTGCCGCGCAGGATGTCGTCGTAGTACAGCTCCAGGCCGGTGAGGCCGTTGCCGTCG
Source organism: uncultured Coriobacteriaceae bacterium (assembly GCA_902766835.1). Classification (GTDB taxonomy): domain Bacteria; phylum Actinomycetota; class Coriobacteriia; order Coriobacteriales; family Atopobiaceae; genus UBA1367. The sequence goes on from CACXFC010000190.1 coordinate 3,749, forward strand.
ATGTCCACGACGCCCAGCACCTGGCTGCCCACGGCGCCGTAGGGGTACACGCGCCGGCTGTCGGGCTCGTAGTATATGCCCGGCATGTTGCGGCTCGTGAGCTCCTCGCGCAGGGCCTTCGTCTCGTCCAGGCCAGCCTTGCGCTTCACCAGGACGTAGACCCCCTCGGACTTCAGTGCGTCCACGTAGTCGGACGAGGTGCCCCCGAGGTGCGAGGCAATGATGTCGGCCGTGACGTAGGGCTCTTTGATCTCCTGCGGGTTGCAATAGATGGCGCGGCACTCCTCGCTCATGGCCAGAACGTTGCCGTTGCGGTCGTAGATGGTGCCGCGGCGCGCGACGAGGTCGACCGGGGTGGTTCGGCTGTTGGAGGCCTCGGCCGTCAGCTTGTTGTGCTGGATGATCTGGAACCACACCAGGCGCGCGGCCACCAGGAACATGACCGCCGCCAGCACGGCGAGCAGGATGGAGAAGGAGTCTCGCTCGGCCCCGCGGCCACCGCGGCGGCGCGACGCACGAGAGCCGGAGGTCTCCTCATAGAAGTCCTCCGGCGCTAAACTCCGCTCATAGCGGCTATGGTCCCTGTCGTTTCTCACGAGACGTAAGTCTACGCCACGGGAGCAAGGGCATCGGCCTCTTCGGCGGATTGCGCAGCATCTGCAGAAGCCTCGCCCTGCGGGGTCGCGCTCGTCTGGATGTTGATGGTGTCAACCTCGGAGGCGTAGACCATGCCGTAGTTTTCGGTGGCAATGCGCTGGATGCGGTCGGTGGCGGAGAGGACCGAGCGCTCTACCTGCAGCTCGGTGCGCGTGTCGAGGGCCTGCGACACGTTGGACTCAATCTCGGAAAGGTCTTGCAGCGCAGAGACGGTGCGCACGGTAAGGGCCACGCGGCAGACGCCGAGCAGCGCCAGGGCGATGGTGGCCGCAACGACGAGGCGCACGAGGCCCGTCATCGAGGAGGTCTGGCGGCGAACCTGTGCGTCGATGCCGCCGCCCTCGTGGAGCGACAGGCCACGCCCAACAGGAACCTCCCAGGTGTTCTGGCTGTAATCGAGCTGGTAAGCCGTGTTTCCCTGGTAGGCCATGGTGCTCCCCCTAGTGCGGGCCGCCCGCCCTTTCGGGCGGGCGGCTGTGGTGCGTTGGTAGTGCGTTTGAGCTGCGTTTGTAATGCGTCATAGTGCGTTTGTGGTGCTCTGCAATCAGCCCCGGGGGCCGCCTGCATTCGTTTGGGTGCCCGTGACGTCAAGCTTGACCGCCACGCGCGTGAGGGCGCTTCTGGCACGGGGGTTATCCCGCACCTCCCGCTCGCTCGCCCTCAGGGGCTTGCGGGTCTTGACCTGGACGATCGGCACGTTGCCGCAGACGCACACCGGAAGG
>CACXFC010000191.1 GCA_902766835.1 uncultured Coriobacteriaceae bacterium
GAAGCCCGGCGACGCCATCGCCATCCCCGTGGAGGTCCGTCACTGGCACGGTGCGGCCAAGGACAGCTGGTTCAGCCACATCGTGGTCTACAGCAAGGCCCACGAGGGCTTCCATGCCGAGTGGTGCGAGCGCGTGCCCCAGGAGATCTACGACGGGCTGGAGTAGGTTCACGACCTAAGGAGCAGGCACATGTCCTATCAGATCAGAACGCCCCAGCCATATGCGGGTAATCCCTTCGGCTTCGTTTATGGCGACGCGCTGACCGCAAACGCGGAGGGCGCCGTGAACGTTCATCCCATCTCCTATGACGCGGGCGGTGTCACCGTGGCCGCCAACGTATACACGCCGGCTGACTACCGCGCCGAAGGCTCGTACGCGGGCATCGTGGTGGGGCATCCCAACGGCGCGGTCAAGGAGCAGGCCGCGGGCCTCTATGCCCAGCGCCTTGCGCAGGCGGGTTTCGTGACCATCGCTTTTGACGCGGTGACCACGGGCGAGAGCGGCGGCGAGCCGCGTAACCGTGACATTCCGTTCCTGCGCGTGGAAGACTATCGCCTTGCGGCGGACGTTCTGTCCACGTTCCCGGGCGTTGACGCGTCACGCCTTGCAGTGCTCGGCATCTGCGGTGGCGGCGGATACGCGCTTTCGGCCGCGCAGATGGATAAGCGCTTCAAGGCCGTGGCGGTCGTCTCGATGTTTAACACCGGCTCGGTGCGCCGCGAGGGATTCGTGAAGTCGCAGACCGACAGCGTGCTCAAGCGCCTGCACGACGTTGCCGACCTTCGTGCGCGCGAGGTGCAGACAGGCGAGCTTACCTACAACGCCAACATGAGCGACATGGACCCCGAAGTGGGCCACAAGCTGCCCTTTGACATGTACCGCGAGGGCTACGAGTACTACGTGGAGACCCATGCGCACCCGCGCGCGCTTTCCCGCTTCGCCCAGCGCGACCTCATGGACCTCTTTGCCTGGGATCCGGACGACTTCATGTACCTTATCGACCAGCCGCTGCTCATGGTGGTGGGCGAGAAGGCCGACACGGCGTACATGTCCGAGAGCGCCTTCGCGGCCGCTACGGCAACCGAGGACAAGGAGCTCTACGTGGTCGCGGATGCCACGCACGTCGACCTCTACTGGCGTCCCGGCATGGTTGACGACGCCCTGGCCAAGCTCGCGTCGTTCTTTGGTGACAAGCTCTAGGACTTTGATGTCCCTGTTATAACTACTTTGCGGCGGTGTTCGATGCCCCGGCGCTCGCTCCTATGGTTCGAGCGTTTGCCGTGGTGTCGTTCGTGACCGTTTTCGTGCTCCGCCTCCGCTCTGCCACTCTTTTCGCCCAAGCGTGGCATAGGTCACGCTTGGGCGCCATCTGCCCATTGTGGGCCTCCCTTGTCTGCTGCAAACTCAAATAAACAGCAGCTAGACAAGGGAGGCTCACATGTTTGGCAGGCGCGACATCAAAGACGGCAGGGCCGTTATCTCGGCATGCGACTTTGTACCCACGTCCGAGCAGCAAGAGGTCATCGACGCCTTTCTTGCCATGCAGCAGGCCATGGTGAGCGCCGATCACAACGCGCTGCGTGCGCTTGTGGAGGACGGAACTCCCTTCGTGCACATGAGCGGCGCCGTCCAGTCCAAGGAGGAGTTCATCTCCGAGGTGGGCGGGCCTCTTACGTACTTTCATTCGGACAGTCACATCAAGCGTGTCGACATTGACGGCGACTGGGCCGTTGTCGCCGCGCGGACTGCGCTGACGGCCCGCGCCTATGGCGTCGAGGGGACCTTCCCCATCAGCACGAATCAGGACTTCCACAAGGTGGACGGGCGTTGGCTCCGTTCGCATCGCGCATAGCACGGTCCGCATCTAAGGAGAGGAAACCCCATGTCCGCACAGTTCCCGCAGCTTTCCAGCCCCTTCACCATCGGCAAGACCACCATCAAGAACCGCTTTGCTGTGGCTCCCATGGACCCAGGCTTTGACGTGGCCACCGACGGCAGCTTCACGCAGATGGGCATCGACTACTACGTCCGCCGCGCGCAGGGTGGCTTTGGCCTCATCTACACCGGCGGCATGGGCATTGATACCAGCTTTGAGAAGTTCGCGCCGTCGGTGCTCGACAACCCTGCTGCCTTCGTGCGCACAGGCCAGGAGATCAACGCGCGCATCGCAGCCTTTGGCACCAAGATGTTCGTGCAGCTTGCCTTTGGTCTGGGGCGCAACGCTGGGCTCTCTGCCCCCAGCGAACTCACCATCATGTGGGATCCGTCGCGCAAGACGCGTGCCCTTACGGCCGAAGACATCGAGACCAAGATGACCAACTTCGTGGAGGCAGCCAAGCTCGTGCAGCAGGCAGGCTTTGCGGGCATCGACGTGCATGCTATCCACTGGGGCCACCTCCTCGACGAGTTTGCGCTTGCCATCATGAACCACCGCACCGACGAGTACGGCGGCAGCCTTGAGAACCGCCTGCGCATCCCGCGCGAGCTGCGCCGTCGCATTGCCGAGGCCTGCGGGCCAGACTTCCCGGTGACCATCCGTCTCGGCTTGCGCACGGGCATCAAGGGCCTGGGTCAGGCGAGCTACTCGCTGGACGAAAGCGAGGAGGCGGGCCGCACCTTGGCCGAGGCCGTGGAGATTGCCAAGCTGCTGGAGAGCTACGGCTACGACGGTCTCTCGGTGGACACCGGCACGCTCGACTCCTACTACTGGGCCTGCCCGCCCAGCTACATCGAGCGTGGCTACATGGTGGAGCTTGCGGCGGCCATCCACGAGGCGGGCGTCAAGATCCCGGTCATCTGTGGCTCGCGCATGAACGACGTGGAGATTGCCGAGGCTGCCATTGCCGAGTGCAAGATCGACGCCATCGCACTCGGCCGTCCTTCCATTGCCGACCCCGACCTGCCGCGCAAGGTGGTTGCCGGAACCCCTGAGGCCATCCGCCCCTGCATCGGCTGCAACCAGGCCTGCATCCACCGCTATGGGCAGATCGGCGTGGTCAACTGCGCCGTCAACCCGCTCATGGGTCGTCCCGAGAGCTATGCGCCGCAGCGCGCCCTTACGCCGCGTACCGTGGCCGTGGTGGGAGGCGGCGTGGCCGGCATGGAGGCCGCGCGCACGGCGGCGATGCGCGGGCACAGGGTCGTGCTCTTCGAGAAGTCCGACGTGCTGGGCGGCAACCTCCGTACGGCCGGCTTCCATAGCTTCAAGCGCGAGGTGTCCGAGCTCAACGACTGGTACCAGCGCGAGCTGGTGCAAGCGGGAGTCGAGGTGCGCCTGGGTGAGGAGGCTACGCCCCAGAAGGTGGCCGAGCTCGGCGCAAGCGCCGTGGTGGTTGCCGCGGGCTCGGTACCGGTGATGCCACGCTCCATTCCCGGCATCGACCATCCCCGTGCCATGAGCTGCAACGAGGCCCTCACCGAGGCGGGCCATGCCAAGGTTGGCCAGCGCGTGGTGGTCGTGGGCGGAGGCCTTGTGGGCTGCGAGATGGCGCTCGACTATTGCCGTGACGGCCGCGAGGTCACCATCGTGGAGGCCCTGCCCGACATCCTTTCCGCTGGCCCCAGCGTGCCAAGCATGAACGCCAGCTACCTGCGTGACGGCTTTGCCTACCACGGGGCACAGGTCCTGACGAACACGCGCCTGGCCGCCATCACCGACGAAGGTGCCGTGGTGGAGGACGCACAGACGGGGGAGAAGCGCACGCTTGCGGCCGACACCGTGGTGCTTGCCCTCGGCTTCCGCCCCGCTCCACTCGATACGAGCGCCTTTGCCGCCACCGGTGTGGATGTCTACCAGATTGGTGACGGTCGTCAGGTGGGCAACATCATGACTGCCATCTGGGAGGCCTACGAGGTGGCGCGTAGCCTGTAGCACGCCCTGTCGGGCGCGCCAAGACTACTGCGGAATTCTCAATGTGGTGTCGTTGGGGGTACGTGAGGAACCACCTGAGGTGCGGCATGTGGCACCGGTTGCGCATTGTGAGAGATACTTTAGTTCGTTATGCCCGAGCGGCAATACGGAATGTATAGGGAAAAGGGAAGCAAGGAAGTAGCACTATGCGCATGAAGGAAGGATTCCTGTGGGGTGGCGCCACGGCAGCCAACCAGTACGAGGGCGCCTGGAACGTGGACGGCAAGGGCGCGAGCGTGCCTGACCACATGCGTGGCGGCGACATCAACACGCCGCGCCAGATTGATGCCGAGTTCGATCCTAACGCGCTGTATCCCAGCTGGGAGGCCACGGACTTCTACCATCACTACGAGGAGGACATCGCACTGTTCGCCGAGATGGGCTGGAACGTCTTCCGCATGTCGGTCAACTGGACGCGCCTATTCCCCACGGGCACCGAGAAGGAGCCGCTGCAGGCCGGCCTCGACTTCTATCGCAAGGTCTTCGAGTGCTGCAAGTCGCACGGCATC
>CACXFC010000192.1 GCA_902766835.1 uncultured Coriobacteriaceae bacterium
CATGCCGGCCGACATGAGAATGGCGGTGCGAACGGGAAGAGCTCGCGTATAGACCGTTGTCGCTATCGTGTTTGCCGTGTCGTGGAAACCGTTGATGAACTCAAAGACAATGGCGGACGCCAACACGCCAAGAAGTAACGGGCTAAGCATTTTTCATGAGCACGCTGCGAACGACGTTCGCAACGCCCTTGCAGGAGTCGACGGTGTTCTCCATGGTGTCAAGCAGCGACTTCCACTTAAGAACCTCGACTGCGTCGATGTTCTCGTGGAAGATGTTTGCCAGACCCTGGCGCGAGACGACGTCGCCCTCGTCCTCAATGGTGCCCACGGTATGCATCTTCTCGCGCACCACGGGATCCTTCTTGAAGTTCTCGAAGTGAGCAAAGAGCTCCTCGAGCTCCTTTGCGGCGCGCAGCGTGAGGTCTGCCATCTGAATGGCCTCGGGACGCATTGCATCGATGTCATAGAGGTCAAAGCGAGCAGCAACGTTATCCATACCATCGGCAATGTGGTCAAGCTCGCGAACCAGCAGGTTGATGTCTTCGCGATCGAACGGAGTGATGAACGAGTTCTCAAGCAGGGTGAGCGTCTCGCGTGTAATGGCGTCGCACTTTACCTCGCAGTCCTTGACCTCTGAGATACGGTCCTTATGGGCTGGATAGTTGTGGGCGATGTCGGCAAAGATCTCGGCACCGTTGGCAACCTCGTGGGCTAGCTCGAGAAACTTGTCGTAGAACTGGTTCTCGATGTGACGTACTCGACTCATATTCATTTCTCCTTACAAAGACGCAAGGAACCACTTACTAACTGACACAACCTCAGCAGCATGTTATCAGTTTGTCAGTGTTACGGTTTCTTATGCGCGCAATTACTCGCAAACGTGCATATTGAGCCGATATAGGGCTCCTTTTATTAGCGTTTTGTAAGGTTTCTGTCATCCCTTCTCACTGATGAGAAAGGTAAAGCTCCCGCGCCACGCGCTCGATTGTGTCGCGCAGCTCAAGGGGCTGCGTCCAACGCTCCTCTATTGCCGCAGCTCCCAGCTGCGCGCCACAGATGTTGCCCGCGATGGCGCCCGTGGAGTCGACGTCGCCGCTGTGGTTGACCGCCGCACGCACCGTAGCGGTAAAGTCGCCCTCGTGGCGCACGGCCGCATACACGGCAATGGCCAGGGCCTCCTCGCCAACCCAACCCTCTCCCAGAAGGCGGATGTTGAGGTGGTCTGGGTCGTCGTTGTGCGCCAGCTCGAGTGCGTAATCGAGCAAGGCTGCCATTTCGTCGGCATGGTAGGCGTCGCTGGCAAACCACCCGGGAAGCTGCCCTATGCAGGAACGCACCACCTGCTCAAGCGCCGGCGACTCCTTCAGGACGCAGCGGTTGACCATATAGGCAAGCCCCGCTGCGGGAATGTAGCCCATGGGATGCCCATGAGTGATGGCCGCTGCAATTGCCGCCACCATAGCCGCTTCGCCAGGTTCTTCGAAAAACAGCCCACAGGGGGCCACGCGCATCACGCCACCGCAGCCCTTGCTGTTGTTGAGAGGCTCTTCCATAAGGCCAATCTTGCCGCTGCGCAGCGCCGAAAGACAGGTGTTGCCTGGCGCCCGGCGCGCATAGAGCTCAGGGACCTGCGCAAGCCAGGTGTAGCCTTCCTCGCCCTCAACATATGCACCGCTCTGGGTGCGCAGCCAGTCGAGGTAGGCCTTGTGCAGAGACTCGGTGTATGCAGCACGCGTTGCGCCCTGTCCTGCCTTAAGCAGGCCCTCAGCCGTGAAGAGGGTCATCTGCGTGTCGTCGGAGAACAGCGCCGTACCGCCCGTCGCCTCCAGCCAGTAGTCCTGAATGCCCTGCGGGCCAAAGCGGTGGCAGATCGTCTGGTATGAGTCAAACTCGATGGGGTATCCCAAAGCGTCGCCCACAGCGCCGCCCACAAGGCATCCGACAAAGCGATCGAGCAGCGAGGCGTCAGTCATGTTGTTTCCCCTTCTCTTGCGCCGTCTTGTTGGAACAAGTATGTCACGCCCGCGGGAAGCACAGGTCAACTGAGAGGCGACGAAATGGGGGAATGCGGGAACGCTTAGCTCAGCGCACGGAGCGCAAGCGACATCGCCGGCGCGCACCACGCCGAGAACTCGTCCGGACGCTCGCATAGGCCCGCCACCAGCTCGTCTTCACTCACCCAGCGCGCATCCGACGACTCCGTTGGATCGGGATGCACCTCGCCGTCGTAGGCCGCCACAAAGGTGTGGTCGTACTCGTACTCCGAGAGCCCATCGGCAAACACGTGCCGGTACACGAAGCTCCCCACCTCGCGGCAATCAACACCCTCTATGCCCAGCTCTTCCTTCAGGCGTCGGGGCACCGCCTCGTCCAGGCTCTCCCCCGCCCGAGGATGCGAGCAGCACGCATTGGTCCACAGCCCCGCCGAGTGATACTTTCCCTCTGCGCGCTTGGTCAGCAGAATCTCCCAGGCATCCCCGTGCCTGCGCACCAACACCACCGAGAAGGCACGGTGCAGAAGGCCATCTACGTGCGCCCGCAGCTTGCTTGCCGTGCCAATCTGTCTATCAAGCACATCAACCAGTATCAGGAGGTCATCCTTGGCAGGATCGTTGTTCACTGCAGCGTCAAGCATGCTCACGGCAGGCTCCCTCACAGACTCTTGCAGCCCAGTGGCTGCAGTCAGGCATTTCGACACGACACTCGAACCCTATTGTGACACAGCATTGCCACTTCGAAGGCCCTTTCCTGCGACAACTATATGCTACTAATACTCCTCATTTATCGAGTGCACGGTGCCCAAAGCACAAGGGCGCGAAAGCCGCCTACAAGCTGGTACCCTATTGCTTGGCATCAACAACAGAGCTCGAAGGGGACCAATAATGCCTGAAGCAATCACCCGTGCTCGCACCGAAGACTTTGGCGCCATCTGGCAGTTCTACGCAGATGTGTGCACGCAACAGGAGCACGACCAGTACAGCCCTATGTGGACACTCGGCGTCTATCCCGCCGAGGAGGACATCCGCGGTCACCTTGAGGCAGGCGAGTTCTACCTGACCAGCCGCGATGGGCGCATCGCGGGAGCTCTGGTCTTAACGCCGCACGAAGACCCCGAATATGCTCATATTCCTTGGCCCACCCCCGCGGCAGACGACGAGGTGGCCGTCATTCACCTGCTTGCCGTACACCCCCGCATGCGTGGCAAGCACATTGGTGCCATGCTGGCTGAGGGTGCCATCGCCTTAGCGCGCACCATGGGCAAGCGCGTCATCCATCTGGACGTAGTTCACCAAAACCTGGCTGCCAGCCGCATATACAAACAGGCAGGCTTTACGTTTGTGGGCCCGTTCCAAGTTTTCTACGAAGACACAGGGCTGATGCATTTCGACATGTACGAGTACGTGCTGTAGACATCTTCGTTCCCTCCCGTGCCAAGATGTCAGGTGTGGTCAATCTATGCAGGCTGTACATGGTGGGCGTTTACGGCCTCACTCGCGGATAGGTGCAAGATGACTTAAGACTAATGGCGGTATGGTGTGCTTGCGTTATTGGCTTGCACGGAAAGGGAGAGAACATGGCAAACACCAAGCTAACGCGTCGCGCATTCATCGGCTCCGCTGGAGTGGCCAGCATTGCACTCGCCGCATGTGGCGGCGGCAATGGCGGCGGATCGGCAGCAGCTGCCTTCGACGGAGCGCTCACGGGCACCTACAGCATGCACATCCAGGGCTACGACTGGGGCTGCGGCGTCGACAAGATCACGCTCGCCCTCAACGCTCCGCTCGATGCGGTTGACGTCGACTCGTTCGTCGTCTCCGAGCACAAGCAGGCCACCGACTGGACGGCCGAGGACTTCCCCGTCATCGAAGCCGACTTCCCGCGCACGGTGACCGCCGCCACCGTCAACGGCAATAACGTCGAGCTCGAGCTTGCCTGCGACCCCAACAGTGGCAGCCCCTTCCTCTACACCATGGCCACTGGCTACAACACCTGGTGCGATCCGTACGAGATCAACATCACCTTGGGCGAGGGTGTCGAGCTGGCCAGCGGCGGCACTGCCGTGAAGAGCATTGCCATCGAGCCGGTTGCAGCCTCCAAGACCACCTCGGCTGACGAGGCCAACTGGTCCACCGACACCTTCGAGGCCGCAGATGGCACCACCTATCCCTACGCCTTCTGGGATCCCGAGGAGGAGAGCAAGAACCTGGTCGTGTGGCTGCATGGCGCCGGCGAGGGTGGCACCGAAGGCACCGATCCCTGGGTCACCATCCTGGCCAACAAGGTCGTCGCCCTTTCCGGGGACGATTTCCAGAGCACCGTGGGCGGCGCGCACGTCGTGGCTCCGCAGTCCCCCACCATGTGGATGGACCAAGACGGCAAGAAGACCTATATCGCCGAGGACGCGAAGGAAGTCACCACCATCTACACCGAGAGCCTGGAGGAGTTCATCGACGCCTACGCCGAGAAGGTCGGCGCCGAGAAGATCTTCGTCTGCGGCTGCTCCAACGGCGGCTTCATGACGCTGTGGATGGGCCTGCATCGTCCCGACAAGTACGTGGGCATCGCTCCCATCTGCGAGGCCATCCCCGATGGCGCCATCACCGACGAGCAGATCGAGGGCATCAAGGACCTACCGATGTACTTCGTCTGGTCTGACGACGACACCACCGTCGTCCCCGAGACCCACGAGATCCCCACGGTCGAGCGCCTAAAGAAGGCTGGTGCCGCCAACCTGCACGTTTCCACCACCGAGCACGTGGTGGACACCACGGGCATGTACAAGGACGAGGAGGGCAAGCCCTACCAGTACAACGGCCACTGGAGCTGGATCTACTTCGACAACAACGAGTGCGCCTGCACCGATGACGGCATGAAGGTCTTCGACTTCATCGCCGAGTGCTTCAAGTAAGGCTCATCTGCCACACGCGGTAACCAACGGGGCCCTCCGAGCGGAGGGCCCCGTCTTTGTACGCCGAGGCGCAGGTGTTCGATGCGCGCTGAGGGCATACGGCCAAGTGCGGTGGTATACGAGGGGCAATTAAGGGACACGCCCTTTTTTGCCCCGCGGGGCAAAAAAGGGCGTGTCCCTTAATTGCCCCCAGTCCACG
>CACXFC010000193.1 GCA_902766835.1 uncultured Coriobacteriaceae bacterium
CGCCGAGCTCTCGCGCCAGCACAACGATGCAAACGTGCTCTGCCTGGGCGGAAAGATCATTGGCCCGGTGCTTGCCATGGCCATCGTAAAGACCTGGATGTCTACCGACGCCTTCACCGAGGAGAAGTACACGCGCCGTCGTGACAAGGTGGCCGAGATCGACCGCGAGCACACTATCGCAGTCAAGTAGCAGCTGTCTATCGGTAGGGTGTCGCTAATTCACGAAGTATGCCAGCGTGGGCTCGGAGCTGCGGGTAACGTAGCTCCGAGCCCACGTTTTCATGCGACCTCAGTCAGATGCTATACCTTAGGGAGCGTATGATGGTTGCTGGCCCGGCTTGAACCTTTGCCGTAGGGCTTGAGTCTAAGGCGATTCATTGACGTAAACGGCGTGCAGGTGCTCCGACGTGAGTCGTTCTCGCTGGCACACTGCCTGTCGCTGGCACTCGGTGTATTTGTTGGCGTGGGTGAGGTGGCCGCCATTGTGTGGGACAGTCTTGCCGGAGGCTTTTGTCCCAAGTGGGACAGTCTTGCCGGAGGCTTTTGTCCCACTAGGCGCGCGCTACCACGCTTTTCGAGACTCCTGTTATGCGCTCGATCTGCCGGAGGGAAAGCTGAGCTTCTTTGAGAGTGCGTAGCGCATCATTGCGTTGTTGCCGATTTAACCCCGCCACATCTTCTGGACGTGTATTCCCAAGAACGCACCGGGCGATGTCGAGTAACATCTCTGTGCTCATGCTCTTGCGTGAGCCGTGAATGTCGACACAGACTGCGCTTTCGTCAACATACCTATGAAAGGCAATGAAGCCCCGCGATCCACCCAGCAGCGATAGCCCGAAGTCGGTATTGCAAATCCATGGGGTGTCCGAATACTCCCTGTAGCTGCTCCAGGGATATGACTCCGTGCTGCTGATGCAAGCGCGGAGCGGGTTTTGGTGGATGTAGCGAAGTACGGTAAGGAAGTAGGAATCCGTATCGATAGCCTCGCTTTCAAACCTGCCCTGAAAGAGATGCCCAGAGCGGCCGTGGCGTTCGTTGAAGTAACGGGCATAGGTGCCGTTTAACAACTGCAAGAGCTCGGAGATGTCGCCAAGGTCACCTTGCACAAGAATGTGGTAGTGGTTATCCATGAGGCACCAGGCATAGAGTCCTACTTTTGATTCACGCGTCAGCCTGGATAGTAGTTCTAGGAATCTTGTCCTGTCAGCGTCGTCCTCATAAATGATTGCCTTGCCAACTCCGCGCGCCATCACATGGTAGAATCCACTCTCGCTTTGCTTCCTGTGCATTGTCGTCATAGTGCCTCCCCACTCTTTGGTTAAGAATCGTATATACCCAAAGGGTGGCTGTGGCTATACGCCGGACGAGTGATTCCGCTGTATTTGGCTGTGGGACGAAGGCATCCGGCGGGAGTGTCCCGAGTGGGACGAATGCCTCCGGCGGGGGTGTCCCGAGAAGGAGTGTTCCAAGCTAAGATCGCGCCAATAACCTGATGAGCAGCGCCAGTGCACCAATTGCAAGACCTATGAGCACCACGGCGCGACCTACGCGGCGCACATCGCCTGACCCGCGCACAGAGTGCATTGCGCGATAGGGCTTCTCTACCAGCTTGGTGTCAGAGACGAGGTCGGTGATGAACTGGCGTGCGCTGCGGGTGGACATGGCCCCTCCTTGATTTGACTTGCCCTTGGCACCTTTATACCGCGCCTGTGCATGGGTGGGCACGTGCACTGTGGCCAACGAGCACAAACGAGCAGCTTATCGTAAAAGGAAGTGGGACAGATGCCTCCGGCAGGATTGTCCCAGGTGGGACGAAAGCCTCCGGCAGGATTGTCCCAGGTGGGACAGATGCCTCCGGCAGGAGTGTCCCGGATGGGACGGATGCCTCCGGCGGGAGTGTCCCGGGTGTTGGCTTGTGCATTGTCACAATGATGCTGGAAAAGACGTGTGTCAACCTTGGCGTGGTGCCCATGGTGGCAAGAGCCCTTCGCTGGAAGAATAGGTATCAGTCATTACTGTGCCCAAACACAGCGAGAGGAGCATCACATGGACCTGATGGAGCAGCTGCGCGACAAGGCGCGCGCCAACGTGCAGAAGGTGGCCTTCTTCGAGGCCGATGACCCCAAGATGATGGAGGTTGTGGGCGAGCTCACCAAGGAGGGCCTGGCCGAGTGCTACATCGTCGGCGATGGCGAGACCCTGCGCGCCACGGCCGAGCAGACTGGCGTCGACCTTGCGGGCATCAACGTCGTGGACCTTGCCGACGAGGAGGCCAACGAGGCCTTTGCCCAGCGTTTCGAGGCTGCGCCCGACTGCCCCTTCAAGGCTAAGGCCGTTCGCCGCCGCGCCAAGCGCCCCATGGATCGCTGCCTCATGATGCAGCGCATCGACGACGTTGACATCACCTTCGGCGGCCTGTGCTGCTCCACCGGCGACGTCATCGTGGGCGGCCAGACCATCATCGGCCTTGCCGAGGGCATCGAGACCATCTCCAGCCTGGGCGTCTTCAACATCCCTGGCTGGGAGGGCAGCGAGGGTCACCTCCTTGGCTTTGGCGACGCGGCCGTGTGCGTGAACCCCGATCCCGAGCAGCTGGCCTCCATCGCCATCACCTCCGCCGAGACCGTCCACGCCCTCATGGGCTGGGAGCCGCGCGTGGCCATGCTCAGCTACTCCACCGATGGCTCCGCCGAGTCGGAGATGGTCGACAAGGTGCGCGAGGCCGTGCGCATTGCCAACGAGCAGCGTCCCGACCTTGCCATCGACGGCGAGTTCCAGCTTGACTCCGCCATCGTGCCCGCCGTGGCCGCCAAGAAGGTGCGCCGCGAGAGCGCCGTTGCCGGTAAGGCCAACGTGCTCATCTGCCCCGATATCAACGTGGGCAACATCGGCGTCAAGCTCGTGCAGAACTTCGCTCACGCCGACGCCTACGGCCCCATGCTGCAGGGCTTCAAGAAGATCGTCTGCGACTGCAGCCGTTCCGCGCCGGTCTCCGAGCTTGTGGGCAACGTCGTCATGAGCTGCGTGCGCAGCCAGGCCCTGAAGGGGGAGTAAGGATGGCAGACAAGACCTACCGCATCCTGGTCATCAACCCCGGCTCCACCTCCACCAAGGTCGGCGTCTTTGACGGCGAGACCGAGGTCTTTACCAAGAACGTGGCGCACGAGGCCGAGAAGCTCGCCGAGTTCAAGAGCGTCTCTGACCAGATGCCCTACCGTCGCGACCTGATCCTCGAGGCCCTCGAGGAGAACGGCGTCGCGCTCGACACCATCGACGCGTTCGTCGGACGCGGCGGCGGCCTGCTCTCCGTGGTGGGCGGCACCTACCAGGTGAACGACGTCCTGCTCGACCATGCCTATCGCGGCGCCAACGGCATCCAGCATCCCGCGCAGCTCGGCAGCCAGCTTGCCAACGCGTTCGCCGTCCAGGCCGGCAAACCCGCCTTCGTCGTCAACCCGCCCGACACCGACGAGTTCTGCGACTATGCGCGCATGACGGGCATCAAGGGCGTCTATCGCAACTCGCACCTGCACGCCCTGAACCTCAAGGAGACTGCCATCCGTCACGCCCACAGCATGGGCAAGCGCTACGACGAGTGCAACTTCATCGTCTGCCACATCGGCGGCGGCATCTCCATCAG
>CACXFC010000194.1 GCA_902766835.1 uncultured Coriobacteriaceae bacterium
CCGCGTCTTCGGCGGCAACGAGTTCCTCGGTGGCGTTATCGGCATGATCATGAACCACACCGGCCTCATGAACGCCTGGTCCATCCCCGGCTCCGCTGGCTCCCTCATCGTCGGCAGCGAGGCTGCCGCCAAGACCCTCGGCCTTGCCAGCGCCTCCGAGGCCACCGCAAGCGCCATCATGGGTGCCAACTACCTCCCGCAGGTTGCCCTCATCCCCGGCGTGCCTCTGCTTGGCGCCGTGCCCCTGCAGGGCTATCAGGGACACGTCATCCCCGTCGTCGTGGCTGTCTTCATCATGTGCAAGCTTGAGAAGTGGCTGCACGAGCATGTGCCTGATATGTTCGACCTCTTCGTCACCCCGCTCGTGACGGTCCTCGTCACCGGCCTTGCCACCATGGTCGTCATCGGCCCGATCTTCTCCTGGGTCGAGGAGCTCGTCATGCAGTTCTTCCAGTTCCTGCTGAGCATCCCGTTTGGTCTTGGTGGTGCATTGGCTGGCGCAATCTACCCGGTCACGGTCGTCCTTGGCGTGCACCACATGTTCAACGCCCTCGAGGCTGGCCTTGTGGCCCAGGGCGCCGACGCCTTCAACCCCATCATCTCCGCCGCTAACGTGGCACAGGGCGCCGCCTGCCTGGCCGTCTTCCTGAAGACCACCTCCGCCAAGAAGAAGAGCCTGGCTCTCCCCTCCGGCATCTCCTCCATGCTCGGCATCACCGAGCCCGCCATCTACGGCGTGAACCTGCCTGCCTTCAAGCCCTTCGTGGCTGCCATGTGCGGCGCCGCCGCTGGTGGAGCCGTCTCCTCCTTCCTCGGCCTGTACTCCATCGCCTACGGCATCACGGGCTTCTTCGGCTACCTGATCACGTCCGACCCCGTGAAGTACACCATCGTCATCGCCGTCGCCTTCGCCGTGTCCTTCGCCGTCACCACGGTCCTGTACCAGGATGACGAGAAGACCAAGGCCGCCGCTGCTCGCGAGGCTGCCAAGGCCGCCGCTCCCGCAGCTCCCACCCAGGTTGACGCCGTCGTCGAGCCTGGCGTGCTCGCCAGCCCCATGACCGGCAACGCCATCGCCATGACCGACGCCCCCGACGCTGTCTTCGCAAGCCTCGCCATGGGCAACGGCGCCGTCGTCGAGCCGACCGCGGGTGAGGTCTACTCCCCCGTCAACGGCACCGTCACCATGCTGTTCGACACCAAGCATGCCGTGGGCCTGCTCGCTGAGGACGGCACCGAGATCCTCATCCACATTGGTGTTGACACCGTCCAGCTTGAGGGCAAGCCCTTCGAGGCCCACGTGGCCGCTGGCGACACGGTCAAGGCCGGTCAGCTGCTGATCACCTCCGACCTCGATGCCATCACCGAGGCTGGCAAGCCCACCGCTACCATGGTCATCGTCACCAACACCGATGACTACGCCTCCGTCACGCCCACCCTGGGCGCCGTCAAGGCCGGCGAGAAGCTCGTCACCTGCACCAAGAAGTAACAAGCTCCTGGCAAGCAAAGCCTACGGGCGGTCGCACATGTGCGACCGCCCGTTTTCTATTGCAACCCGAAACGTCCGCGGGGCCACACCCCTCCTCGTCATGCCATCGTAGCATGCGAGGCATAGAAAGCCGATATCGATGTAGCCGTCTGTCTCGTCGTACTATATTCTCAGCACCCATAAGGCCACTAGGCACAAGGAGGACCACCCATGATTGACGAGCGCATTGGCCAGGAGCTTTCTGCATTTCCCGTTGGAGACGTTAACCCGGCTTCGCAGTACTTTACGGGAGACACCTATCTTTGTGTACTCACCAATGATCAGGTTCCTGCCTTCAACGTGACCTTTGCCCCCAGCTGCCGTAACAACTGGCACATCCACCATGCCACCAAGGATGGCGGCCAGATGCTCATCGTGGTCTATGGCCATGGTTGGTACCAGGAAGAGGGCAAGCCGGCACGCGAGCTGTTCGCCGGCGATGTAGTGAACATCCCTGCCAACGTGAAGCATTGGCATGGCGCTGCGGCCGACAGCTGGTTCCAGCACGTAGCGCTCGAGATTGAGGGCGAAGATGCCTGGAACGAGTGGCTCGAGCCGGTTAGCGACGAACAGTACGCAAAGCTCGGGTAGACCCAAGATTTCCACGTACAACTTCCTGTGAGGGCTGGCGTGCAGGCTGTACGCAAGCCCTCACAGGCGTCTTCCGGCCTTCTCATTGGCGCTCCCGCCACGTTCCGAAACCCTGCGCTTGCTTCGCCCGCCCTCATTTATCAGCGTAAAGATATAAGCTATGTTCATCGGGCAATCCCATTGAATAGGGCCGATCTACCGGCCACCCTATGAGGGAGGGAGACAGCATGACACCCTATGAAGCTATCGACGTGCGATTCTCGTGCCGCGCCTTTGACGATCGGCCGCTCGGCACGGCGGACCTTGAAGAGCTCAAGGCCCTGGCAGAGCAGCTTGGGCAGGAAGGTAACCTGCGCTTCGTGGTAGTTGGCATGGCCGATGGTGGCGCAGACCTCAAACTTGCCGCGCGCATGTTCACCGGCGACGTAAGCAGCTACATCGCGCTCATCGGCCCCGACGACAACGCCACGCGCGAGCGTTTTGGCTACTTTGGCGAGAAGCTCGTGCTGCATGCCACCGCCATGGCCTTGGGCACCTGCTGGGTAGCCGGCACCTTCGACCGGCAGAGCGTCAAGGTGCCCCTGGCTACAGGCGAGGTCATCCACGACGTCATTCCCGTGGGCCACATGCCTGCCAAGCAGCCCTTTGCCCAGCGAACCATTCGCGCAGCCATGCGCAAGCGCGACAAGAAGCCGGAAGCGCTCTACCAAGGGCCAACCTCGCTTGCCGAAGCACCCACCTGGGTACGCCTGGGCATTGAGGCGGTCATCAAGGGGCCGTCTGCCGTAAACCAGCAGCCGGTGGTTTTCGTCCAAGACCAGAGCGGCCTGCGGGCCACCCTGCCCAAGGTCCAGCGCGACATTGCCTACACCGATCTTGGTATTGCCAAGCTGCACTTCCAGCTTGGCGCCGAGGCCGCAGGCACCTGCGGCACGTGGGGATGGGGTACGGAGGGAGTCTTCGCCCTGCAGTAGCGCTCCATACGGCAGCTGATGGGGCAATTTCAGGCAGCCTGTCTCAGGTGCTACCATGACGACATGTTCACGAGTTAGGGGGAACCATGAACAACGTTACCTTGGGTTCGACCGGCATCACCGTTGTGCAGAACGCCTTTGGCGCGCTGCCCGTTCAGCGCACGCCCACCGACGAGGCCGTTCGCATCCTGCGCCGCGCCTACGAGGGCGGCATGCGCTACTTCGACACCGCCCGCGCCTACACCGACAGCGAGGAGAAGCTTGGCCTTGCCTTTGGCGACGGCTGGCTCGACCGCTCGGAGGTCTACATCGCCACCAAGACCCAGGCCAAGACGCCCGAGAAGTTCCGCGAAGACCTCGAGACCTCGCTTGCCAAGCTCAAGACCAGCTACATCGACGTGTACCAGTTCCACATGGCCGCGCAGGTATGGCGCCCGGGCGACGGCTCCGGCATGTACGAGGAGATGCTGCGCGCCAAGCAGGAGGGCAAGATTCGCCACATCAGCATCACCGCGCACAAGATTGGCGTGGCTGAGGAAGCCGTGAAGAGTGGCCTGTACGAAACGCTGCAGTTCCCGTTCTCGTATTTGGCCGGGCAGCGCGAGCTTGATCTAGTAAAGCTCTGCGAAGAGCACAACGTGGGCTTCATCTGCATGAAGGGCCTGGCTGGCGGACTCATCACCAACGCACGCGCCGCCATGGCATTCATGACCCAGCACCCCTGGGCCCTTCCTATCTGGGGCATCCAGCGCATGAGCGAGCTCGAGCAGTGGCTTGCCTTCATGGACGAGACTCCCGCCTACGACGACGAGATTGCGGCCTTCATCGAAGGCGAGCGCAACGAGCTGATGGGCGAGTTCTGCCGTGGATGCGGCTACTGCATGCCCTGCCCTGTGGGAATCCAGATCAACAACTGCGCCCGCATGTCGCTCATGCTGCGGCGTGCGCCGTCGGCCAGCTGGCTCAACGACTACTGGCAGGCAGAGATGGCGAAGATTCCCAACTGCCTGCACTGCAACCAGTGCCACCGCAAGTGCCCCTACGAGCTTGACACGCCCGCCCTGCTGGAGAAGAACTACGAGGACTACCAGCGCGTCCTCGCCGGCGAGGTCAGCGTAAGCTAGCACCGAAGCGCCTGACATGACAATTAAGGGACACGCCCTTTTTGCCCAGCGGGGCAAAAAGGGCGTGTCCCCTAATTGTCCTTGCTGCCTACCGGCAGACGTGTTAGCCCATGAGTCCCGCTGCCACCGTTGCCAGCGCTGTGATGACGCCCACGATGGACTCGCCGCCCAACAGACCCGAAGCCACCACGATACCCGTGTCGTCATGCCCCAGCTCGCCGCCGCGGTCGTCCTCGCCTGCCATCTTGTCGTAGACGAACTTGACGAGCGCGCCAATGGGTGCGGAAAGCGACATGTAGAAGGGCAGGTACACGCCCAGGCCCAGCATCATGGAAGGCAGCCCCAGGCAGTACAGGCCAATGCCGGCAACAATGCCCAGCACAAAGGCCGGCACGTTCGGTATGCCGCTCACCATGGTGGCAACCACCGACGCCTGAGCGGAGACGAACTGCTGCCCCGGTCCAAAGGCGCCGGTGCCATAGGCGCCCACCAGCGCAACCATAACAGCCACCGACACCACGCAGCCCAAGAGCGCCCCAATTGCCTGGCCGACCCACATCTGGCGCGGGTTGGTGCCAATGATCTGGCCCGTCTTGAAGTCGCTCATCACGTCGCCGCCCAAGCCGCATGCCACGGCAATGATGCCTGCCACGAAGAAGAGCTTCACCTGGTCGTGCTCGCCCAAGGCGGCTACGGCAAGCAGCACGATGAGGCCAAAGATCTCCATGGGGTCAATGCCCGTCTGCCCCACCGACTGCGCGCTCATGATGGTGGTCACGAAGCCCAACAGCACGATGACCAGGGTAGACAGCGGCCCCAGGCCCAGGCCAAAGCAGGCAAGCAGAGCCGCCGCGGCCACCAATAGGCCCAGCAGGCCAGCGTCGCCCTTGCACAGGCCGGCCTCGCGCCAGCCGTCCTCGTTGCCGCCAAGGTAATGAGAGATCTTGGGCAGCACGTCGCGCACCACCACGCCGAGGCCGGAACCCATCATGAGGCCCATGCCCAGGCTGGAGACAATGGCCTGTGCGGTGGCCACATCCCACAGGCCCAGCCCCGTACCAGCCATGATGATGCCCACGTTGGCCAGAAGCGCACCACCAAACCAGAAGGCGACGGCAGCGCCACCCACCAGAAATCCGATGGAGAGCATCATGGGCGAGTTGTACAGGCCAAAGGCCACGCCGGGAATGGGCAGCTGGAAGAGCATGGCGGGAATGATGCCCAGCACGTCACGCGCCACGCTCCATATGCCGGCAAATGCCATCGAAGCCGCCAGCTTGAGGCCGGTGGCACCGCCTGCTTCACTCGCTTCAAGCGTTTGAGCTGCGGCAACGCCGATGGGATACTCCAGGCCAGAGTTCTCCACCAGGCGCTTGCGGATGAGCGCCGTGCATACAAGGCCCAGCAGCGTCCCTGCCAGTGCCACCAGCATCATCTGTACCCAGCTCACGTGGTCGGACAGGCCCAGCATCCAGATGCCGGGGATGGTAAAGGCAAGGCCTCCTGCCACCATGGAGCCCGCCGACATGATGATCTGCGTCACATTTGCCTCGTTGAGGCTCCGATGCCCAAAGGCACGCAGAAGCACAAGGGCAGAGATGGAGGTGAAGATGGTAGGCCAGGGCAGTGCGCCCATCTTGAGCGCGGTATAGACTGACGATGCGGTGATGATGATGCAGCCGATGATACCGATGACGATGCCGGTTGCGCTGAGTCCGTCAGCGCTTTTGGCGTTGGGGTTGTTGCTCATGGGCAGCCTCCTTTGCGGAATTGCTTGTTGAGCCGAATCGCCACTGCGATTGTGAGTGTTCCCCAACACTTTGATGTTCAGACACCACCAGACAGAGAAGAATTACCACACTTTGCCCGCACGTGAAAAAAGCGGTAACAAACGGGTCGGTTGCCCAGACACTCACCTATTGATTCTAGACAGTCGCAAATACGCAGCTTCACGCGCTTGCCCTATGACGTATGCTAGTAAAAGCTATGTGGAATCGTTTCCACTCCCAACGAAAGGAGCCTGCTCATCATGATTTCCGTTACCGCACTTGGCGAGGTACTCATCGACTTTACCGATGCCGGCACCTCCGCAGCTGGCCAGAAGCTCTTCGAGCGCAACCCCGGTGGCGCACCGGCCAACGTGCTCGTCGCCCTCAAGAAGCTCGGACACGACGTGGCCTTCATTGGCAAGGTCGGCTGCGACATGCACGGCGAGTTCCTGCGTGAGACCCTCGAGTCCAACGGCATCGACTGCACGGGCCTCATCTCCGACCCCAACTTCTTCACCACGCTGGCCTTCGTAGCACTCGACGAGCAGGGCGACCGCTCCTTCTCGTTCGCCCGCAAGCCCGGCGCCGACACCCAGCTGAACGCCAGCGAGCTTCCGCTCGACATCATTGGCGACAGCAAGGTCTTCCATGTGGGCTCGCTCTCCCTCACCGACGAGCCGGCGCGCTCCGCTACCGTCGCCGCCCTTGAGGCTGCCAAGAAGGCCGGCTGCGTCATGTCCTACGACCCCAACTACCGCGACAGCCTGTGGAGCGGCCCCGAGGCGGCAGCCGAGCAGATGCGCTCCATCGTCAAGTACATGGACCTCATCAAGATCAGCGCCGAAGAGTGCCCGCTCATGACCGACAAGACCGACCCGCAGGAAGCCGCCGATGCGCTGCTCGCACAGGGTGCCAGCATCGTCGTGGTCACCCTTGACGCCGACGGTGCCTTCGTGGCCACTAAGGACGGCTCGCGCATGGTGCCGAGCTTCCGCGTTGAGGCCGTTGACACCACCGGTGCCGGCGACTCCTTCTGGGGCGGCTTCCTCACCGCCTTCGTGGAGAGCGGCCTGGCTCCGGCTGAGGTGAGCATCGCCCGCGCGGCCCAGTTCGTCCGCTTCGGCAACGCCGTGGCAAGCCTGTGCGTGCGCAACCGCGGCGCCATCCCCGCCATGCCCGAGCGCGCCGACGTCGAAGAGGTTCTGGCCGCTGCCGCCGACCAGGCATAGCAAGCTTGCCCGCCACCGTATTTGGCGGGACGTGCCGGCAACCAACAAAACCGCCAACCGAGGGGGCGACCGCAGATGCGGTCGTCCCCGCTTTTATGCCTGTCTGGCATGGCATACTGAGAACGTTCTCGTATCAACGCGGTGCCACCACGCGAGAGGAGCCTACCCATGCAGATGTACGTGAACCTTGACTATCGCCAGCACAACTGGAGGCTCGGCTTCCACCTGCAGACCGCAGTGGGCTGGCTCTCCGACCCCAACGGCCTCTGCCAGTTCAACGGCGAGTATCACATCTTCCACCAGTACGCGCCTCGCTGGCCGTGGGCCGGCCATGGCTGGGGCCACTGGACGAGCCGCGACCTCACCACCTGGGAGTTCCACCGCGGCGCCATCATCCCCGAGATGGAGCTGGACAAGAACGGCAGCTACTCCGGCAGCGCCGTGGTACGCGACGGTGAGATGTGGTGCTACTACACCGGCAACGTGCTGGAGCCGGGCGAGCATAACTACGACTACGACGGCCGCCAGGCCAACGAGACCCTGGTCGTCTCAAAGGACGGCCGTACCTTCTCCGACCGCAAGCTGGTGCTGGGCAACGATGGCTACCCCGCCTACTGCAGCTGCCACGTGCGTGACCCCAAGGTATGGTGGCAGAACGACACCTGGAACATGCTGCTGGGCGCCCGCACCATGGATGATCATCCCGCCATGCTGCTCTACCAGAGCCCCGACGGCGTGAATGACTGGAAGCTTGCCGGCAGCTGCACCACCATCTCTGGCAAGCCCTTTGGTTACATGTGGGAGTGCCCCAACATCGTGACGCTGGGCGGACGCGAGTTCTTCTTCGTGTGCCCGCAGGGCGTACCCAGCCAGATGACCAAGTTCCAGAACAACTTCAACAGCGGCTACTTCCCCGTTGACGGCACGGTCATCGACCTGCTCTCCGGTGACAAGGGCCTGATGGACGCCGACGCGCCGTATGGCTGCATCGACGAGAACACCTTTGTCGAACTCGACTACGGCTTCGACTTCTATGCCCCGCAGGTCTTCACCGACGATCGCGGCCGTCAGATTCTGGTGGGCTGGATGGGCCTGCCCGATATCGAGCTGCAGTATCAGGTGCCCACCTACGAGTGGCTGCACACCCTCACCTGGCTGCGCGAGCTCTCGCTCAACGACGCCGGCAAGATCTGCCAGTGGCCCTGCGAGGAGTACAACGCCCTGCGCGGCGCGCGCGTGGACTTCACGGCCGAGGGTGCCAAGGACTCCAACGGCAAGCTGGGCTCCTCCAACTACGACGCTCACGACATAGAGGGGGCCATCGGCGCTAAGTTTGCCAATGGCACCGCCGACGTTCGTATCAAGGGAATTGAGGGCGAGGGCCGCGTCCTGATCAACGCAGACCTCGAGCTGGCCGTCATCGGCGACATGATCGAGCTGGCCTTCAAGGGCATCGCCGGTGGATACCGCACCGTGCGCCGCCTGCCGCTGTCCGAACTGTCCGCGGGCAAGCTTGAGGACCTGCGCATGGTCATCGACACCTCCGCCATCGAAATCTATGTCAACGGCGGCGAGCACACCATGAGCACGCGCTGGTGGCCGCAGGAGATCACCAACCTGCGTGTTACCTCCACCTTCGCAGCTGCCGAGACCTACGCCTACGAGATGGGCCGCTTCGAGTTCCTAAACGTCTGCTAACTCAATGACAACAAGGGACACGCCCCTTATTGTCCCATGCCTGCGCGTATGACAAGCCCCTTATGACAGCATCGTCGTAAGGGGCTATACTTCTAGAGCCCCATTCATTTTCTTGGTACGAGGTTCCCATGATTCGTTGCTTCATCTGCCTGATTGTTGGGTATTTCTGCGGTTCGCTCCTCACGGCAGAAGGCGTTGCGCGCAGGTTTGCCGGACGCTCCATCTTCGAACTGGGCGACGGCAACCCCGGCATGGCAAACGTTGGCCATGAGCTGGGCAAACGCGCGGCAATCATATGCCTTGTCGGCGACATCCTCAAGACGCTGATTCCCGTGATCGTGCTGAGCATCCTGTTCCCCAACCCGGGCTTCAAGATCGTCACCGCATGGACGGGCGTGGGCTCCACGCTTGGGCACCTCTTCCCGTTCTGGCACGGCTTCAAGGGCGGCAAGGGCGTCACCACTATTGCCACCACCATCATCCTCATGAACCCGCTCTGGGGCATCCTGGCAGGCGTGGTGGGTATCGTCACCATCATCCTCTCGGGCTACCTAAGCGTGGGAGCCGTGGTGGCCATCATCTTCTATGCCTGCGCAACGTTCTGGACCGACATGCCCTGGGACTGCCGCATTGCTGCCATCATCTTTGTGCTGCTTACCATTCGCGCCCATGGCTCGAAGCTGCGTGGCATCAAGGACGGCACCACCCGCAAGGCCAGCCTCTCCACCAAGTTCTGGGAGCGCTTCAAGCGGTCGTAGTCTACGCAAATTCCGAAACGCACTTCCGGTTGGGGCTTTAATCTACCACTGCCCCCTGAACCGCTGTTCCACACTTGGCTCTTTGCCCTTCCGCAGCCCGCAAAGCGTGTACCATGCAACACAGGGCATTACGCGAGCAAAGGAGCACACGATGGTCAACTGGGGAATTCTGGGAGCCGGCAACATTGCGCACCGCTTTGCGCGAAGCCTCGCCCATGTGGAGGGAGCGCGCCTCGTGGCCATCAGCTGCCGCTCGCAGGAGAAGGCCGATGCGTTTGCCGCTGAGTTTGACGTAGACCCGTCGCGTGCCTACGCCGGAAGCAACGCACATCACGAGCTGCTGGCAGACGATACCGTCGACATCATCTACCTGGCACTCCCCCACTCGCTGCACTTCGAGTGGGCGTCTGCGGCCCTTAACGCGGGAAAGCACATCCTGTGCGAGAAGCCTGCCATGCTCACCGCAGATGAGATGAAACAGGTGGCCGCGTTTGCCCGCGAAAAGAAGCTCCTGTTCATGGAGGCCATGAAGCCGCGCTTCGTGGCGCTGTACCAGCCGGTGATGGACGCAATCGCAAACCTCGGCACCATCGAGCACGTCGAGGCCACCCTGTGCAACGACATGGCCGCGTATGTTGAGCAGGCCGGCACCTATCACGTGCAGCCCGGCCCCGGCGCAGGCGTCCTGCTCGACTGCGGAACGTACTGCGCAAGCTGGCTCGAGGTGCTGCTGCCCGGCACCATCACGCTCACCAGCATCAATGGCGCAACGAAGAATGGGATTGACTACTATGCCGATGCCCGGTACACGAACGGGAGCCTCTCGGCACGCCTGGAATGTGCCTTCGAGCGCGGCAAGCCTCGCACCTGCACCATCGTGGGCAGCAAGGGACGCATCGTAGTCGACGAGCTGCACCGGCCCCAGCATGCCACCATCTATGGACAGGATGGCAGCGTGCAGGAGCTTGATATGCCGTACGAGGTGGACGACTTCTATGGTGAGGTTTCCCATGCCACAAGGCTGGTTGAGCAGGGAATCTCTGAGAGCCCCATCATGAGCCTCGACGCCTCCATCCGCTGTGCGCAGATCCTTGACGCCGCACGAGGTGCCTTTGAGGTGACGCCTGCGGCACTCGACACGCTGGCCCAGCAGGAGCAGCTGCTGCGCTACCCCCAGCAGTTTGGCTCCGCAGAGGCCCTTGAGCTGGGTTGCGCCATCGCACGGCTGGCCCCGGAGTACGACCGTGGCATCACCGCCGTCATCACG
Organism: uncultured Coriobacteriaceae bacterium; assembly: GCA_902766835.1. GTDB lineage: Bacteria > Actinomycetota > Coriobacteriia > Coriobacteriales > Atopobiaceae > UBA1367. The sequence continues at coordinate 10,939 of CACXFC010000194.1, forward strand.
CGCGAAAGCGACGGGTGCCTGCTCTTTGCCTGGTCGACCGATGACAAGGCGCCGCGCAACTACGACTTTGCCGAGGGCAAGCGCCAGGCGTCCCTGGCGTCAGGACATGCGAGCGTGTGGGGCTATCTCGAGCACGAGCTTTCCGCACCAGACGAGCCGCTCTTTACCGAGCAGACCGTGGGGATGCCCTGCGCAGGCGCCTTCCCCATCTTTGTGGGCGACGAGCGCGTGGCAACGGTGTGCGTGAGCGGCCTTCACGAGGGACGCGACCACGAGATTGTCGTGCGCGCCTTCCAGCAGGTGCTGGGAGTTGCGGCACCCGCCCTCCCCTGCATCGTCGCCTAAGGTGCACGTAATACGCGTTTATTACCGCAATTAGGGGACACGCCCTTTTTTGGGCTCTTCGGGGTTTCTGGTGGGTAGCACGGGCTAGGCGGGCGAGCAAGCGAGGGCGTCGAACGTGAGCCCTCCCAGCCTGAGGAA
>CACXFC010000195.1 GCA_902766835.1 uncultured Coriobacteriaceae bacterium
CGCGCTAGTGTGGGGGCAGGCGGTTGCGACAGCAACCTAGCCTGCTACGTTGCTCCTGAGGGGCCGGGCAACGGTGGCCACCACGAGCCCCTCGGACGGAGCCCCCATGAGACTTGACGGCTACAAGCGCGATGCCGTTGGCGCCCTCGTCAACCACTGGACAAGACACTCCGGCGACCCGGACCAGGCGAGGCACCAATACCGCAACTCGAGGATTGACGCGAGCAGGACGGACCTCAACTACGTGCTGATGTGCGACACGCCGGAGTACGAGGCGGTGACGCGCGCAATCCGCGCGATGAACGATTCCGTCGACCGGAGGTCGACGGCCAAGACCAACGTCGTCTCGAGCGCCGTGGTGACGCTACCCAAGGGGTGGCCCGCAGGACGCGACCCCAGGGAGTTCTTCGAGGCGGCGGCCGACGTGCTTGCTGAGCAGGTCGGGCGCGACAACGTCGTCGGCGGCTTCGTGCACATGGACGAGACGACGCCGCACATGCACTTCGCCTTCGTCGCGAGGACGAGGACCCCAAAGATGGCGGCTGACAAGAGCCGCCCGCTCAGGTGGACGAGGGCGGACGAGCGCAAGAACCCAAAGCATCGTGCCGGCACGAAGAAGCTCGACACGCGCGGCCGCGTGAGGTACGAGCGCGTGGCAGTGCTCGACGGTGACGGCCACGCCGTCACCGAGTCGGTTGTGTCCCAGGCGGCCATGTTCGACCGCGCCCGGCTCAAGACCTGGCACGACGACACCGCGGCGGGCATCAACCGCCGCCTCGGCTTTGAGGTCAGCCTCAGGCTGGGGGAGGACGAGGCGCTCGAGAAGGCCCTGTCGTCCGTGCCGCAGGCCAGGCTCGACGAGGCTCGCAGGGCCGCCACGGAGGAGATCGCCAAGGCGGCCGCCGACGCCGAGGCAGACCGCGTGGCCAAGGAGGCGGAGCTCGCTGCCGCCCGAGAGCGATTGGAGGGGGTTCGACGCGACCTTGCGGTCGCCGAGGCAGAGGTCGTTGCAGGCGTTGGCGACGTCCCAGCGGCCCGTAGGAGAGCGGCTGAGGCTCGAGATGCAAATCCGGGACTTGAGGTCGAGAGAGACGAGCTTGCTCGGCGAGTTGCGGAGCTTGAGGGAAGAGTCTCAGAGGAACGAGCGAGAGCTGAGGTCTCTCGCGGCGCGCTCGAGAGGTGCCGTCAGGTCGTTGAGCTCCTTGAGCAGCGCGCTCGAGAGGCTTTCAGTGCACTGCGCGAGCGATTGTCCGAGCTGAGGCGTCGCGGGATGTCTCGAGATACCTTGGCAAAGGCGTTGGCCAGGGCATCTCGGACACCATTGGGCCGGGAGCTCTCCCGGCGGGCCAGGGAGGCTCGGCGGCAGGCGTTTGCTGCGGAGGCGGAGGTTGGCCGTGCCCCGAGGGCGGGGCGCGATGACATTCTCACGCCATACGAGGTCGGCATGGTGACGAGGGCCATCGCCGGGGACGGCGTGGCAGGGAAGGAGACGAGGAGGACGAGATGATCGGGACGATGTATGGCACAACGCCTAGCGGGGCGACGGATGCGACGAGGCGCATTCTGGACACCATCGATGGGCCGCCGGGGGCGGGTAGGGCCGTCATGCTGCCCGGCTCCGAGACGGCCGCGGCCGACGACGGGGACGTCCGCGCGGTCTACGGGGTGGCCATGGGGATCAGGAAGCGGGTCAACTACCACGTCATGCTCTCGCAGCTCGTCGACGACCTCGCGACGCTCCAGGAGATCGAGGCGAGCGATGACGTCCTCGGCGTCGAGCGGGAGGTCGAGGCCTGGGCCTTCGACGTCGCCGACGGCAGGATCGCGCTTGCCGACTGCCTCGGCGACCTTGACTGGGTCTCTCTGAGGGCGAGGAAGGACGCCGCGGGCGTGCTCCCCGCGGGTGATGACGACGGCCTCGACTGGGCCTCGCTGGCCGAAAGCCTGGTCGAGGGCGAGGCCCTTGGCGCCACGCGGCCCTGAGAGGCGTTCCTTTGCTGCCCATAGGGAAAATTGCCCTATCGCATCGATATCGGGCCGAATAAGGCTATCACAGGGCCTCAGAAGGGCATCCGAATGATAATCGGTTGCCGTGTTTCAATGTCTTTGAGCGCTTCAATGTATTCCATGGCCAGAATTGCCAGTTTTCATCACGAATCGAGTTTTCAACACCCTGTAACAACCTGGAGTAAGGGCGTGGCGTTTGCGTTGCGTAGGCGCAACGCCACGCCCTTACAGAGAGTAGAGAGTAGAGAGTAGATGTATGCGAAAGTCCAGACATCGGCATACGCGAACGAGACTTCTGCATACGCGAAGGAGACTTCTTCATACGCGAACGGTACTTATGCATACGCGAAATGGCCCTTTGGCATTCGAGGATGTCGAAATATGCGTATGAAGAAGACATTATTTCGTCATACGCGAAAAGCAATGTTGAAAACTGCCCAGCGTATGAAGAACCCTGGACTTTGGCATACGCGAGATTAGGGGACGGCCCTAAGCGCGTAGCAGGCGCCGATGCGTTGTCCGGAGGGCTTCCAGATGAGCTCGACCGGACCGCTTGTCAGCGTCCTGAGGGTCCGGGCCACCGTCATCTTGTCCATCCCGAGGTCCTCTGCCACGCTTCGTGCCGATGCGCTCGCGAAGCGCCTCCCGTCGGGGAGCGTGTCGTCCTCCATCCTTGCCATGAGGCCGACGAGCACCAGCCGGCACGACCTGCGCCTGCGCGGGTCGTCTACCTCCCTGTCGATCCAGGCGAAGGCCTTGCCCAGCATCACGGCGTCGCCGACGGTGAGCGCCGAGACGTGCTGCCCTCCGAAATCTGGCGGAACGCCGGTGCCGGGCCAGCCCACGGGGCGGCCGTTGCACTTCGCGGTCATGGGGCGCTGCGATCCGTGCCAAGAGGGCGGTCGGGAGACCTCTCTTGCGCCCCGCAGGTGCGACTGCGGGGCGCGCCTTCGTTCCAGGCCACGTGAGCCGCCCTAGTCCTTGATTCCGGCGAGCTCGGCCACCTTGGCCGGGTCGAAGTACCTGTGGCCTCCGATAGTCGTACTGGGTATCAGCCCTTGGTTGACGTAGCGAAACACGGTTCGCGTGGACAGGCCCAGGTACTCCGCGACCTGGTCGATGTTCCACGGCCTCCTGTAGCCCTCGACACTCCTATAGCCCTCGACACGGATCTGTCTCGTCTTCTGGCCCATGTGACATCCTCCCGCTTCTTTGCCTGATCTGGCCCGATGATATGCCACCAAACGCCAGACGCTGAAAAACGGAAGGTATAGGACGTTATGAGAAGTTGAGGTGTCTTCGGCTGTGAAGAAACTGCGGAGGCGGCCTGTCGCCCCTTGGTGACGCGCCCTCGCCCGGTGGGCGACGGGACGGAGGCCGAAAGCGCCCTCTGGAGAGCGGGTCCCCGCGGTCTTGCTGCAGGCGGAAGCGTGAGGCCTATCGTCTTTGGATACTCAAACGATACTCAAATGATACTAAATGCAACTCAGGCCAGGAGACAAGCTCCTGACCTGCGGTTTTCTGGTGGGCGATGACGGACTCGAACCGCCGACCTTATCCTTGTAAGGGATCTGCGCTACCAGCTGCGCCAATCGCCCGTAGGAGCAGATTCTATCACAGCTGTGTGGGCTCTGGGCCGATGTGCATGAAAGATAGATGCTTTGCCTATACTTGGGCGCATGGATACTTATGCTGCCGCAGGCGCTCGGCCTGCACACACCACGCTTCAGTCTCTCGCTGTCCTGCTGGAAGGCGAGGGGCTGCTAGCCTCTACCGAGCACATCGACCCACATGCCGCCACGCCCATCTCGGGCGCCGACTGCGACTCGCGCGTTGCTGCGCAAAACCACCTGTTCGTGTGCAAAGGCGCTGCATTTAAGCCCGTCTACCTGCTCTCCGCCGTGGAGAAGGGGGCCGTTGCGTGCCTCTGCGACGCGAACCTTGCCCCCGCCTTGCGCGAGGCTTGTCCCCAGCTGCCCATGCTGGTGGCAACCGACCTGCGCCGTGCCATGGCGCTGGCTTCGGCGGAAGCGTGGGGCTACCCCGACCGCGCCATCAACGTCTTGGGCATCACGGGAACAAAGGGTAAGTCGACCGTCGCCTACATGCTCCGCCACATTCTCGACGGCAAGACCGCCGGTTCCGGCACGGGCATCATGGGCTCCATTGACACCTACGATGGCATCGAGGACTTCGAAAGCGTGAACACCACGCCCGAGTCGCCCGACCTGTGGCGCCATCTGGCCAACACGCGCGACGCGGGTCTGTCGAGCATGGTCATGGAGGTCTCGAGCCAGGCGCTCAAGTACGATCGCGTAACGGGCCTGAAGATTGATGTGGCCTGCTTCCTCAACCTGGGACGCGATCACATCTCGCCTGTCGAGCACCCAAGCTTCGAAGACTACTTCGAGAGCAAGCTGCGCATCTTCGACCAGGCACGCGTTGCGGTGGTCAACCTCGACATGGACCATGCCGCAGAGGTGCTTGACCGCGCCCAGCGCTGCGAGCGCGTAGTGACCCTTTCGGTGCAAGACGACGCGCAGGCACGCGGCGCGGACGTGTGGGCGAGCGACATCCACTCCGAGCACGGGGGCATCACCTTCACGGTGCACAGCGCGCGCGGTGTGCGGCAGATGCACGTGTCGATGCCGGGGCTGTTTAACGTTGACAACGCCCTTGCCGCCATTGCCATGTGCGAGGTTATGGACGTCCCCGACGAGCAGATTGCTGCCGGGCTTGCGCACGTGCGCGTTCCCGGGCGCATGGAGCTGCTCGAGACGGCGGACCCAAACCTGTGCGCTCTGGTTGACTATGCCCACAACAAACTCTCGTACCAGCGCTTCTTCTCGTCGGTGAGCAAGGAGTTCGCGGGGCGCAAGGTCATTGCGCTGTTCGGTGCGCCGGGAGACAAGGCCCTCGAGCGTCGTCGTGAGCTGCCCGAGGAGGCGTCCCGCTGGGCGGACTTCATCATCTATACCGAAGAGGATCCGGCGCACGAGCGCGTGGAGGACATCTGCGCCGAGCTTGCGGCCAACACGCCCGAAGGCCAGGCGTTCGAGGTGATTTGCGACCGTCCCGCAGCCATCGCGCGTGCCGTTGAGCTGGCGCTTCAGGCACCGGAAGGCGCCGTGGTCTGCCTTTTGGCCAAGGGTGACGAGACGCGCCAGCACGAGGGCGACCGCTTCGTGCCGTGCGAGACCGATGGTGCCATCTTCACGCGTGAGATGGCACGGCAACAGCCCAGCGCCTAACGGGCAGCCGGGCATCTCAAAGGAAGGACCAAGGATGGCAGACAAAGCGCGCGAGCGTTCCTTCGGACGCGCGTATAACCAAATGCGGCCCGTGACCCTCACGCCGGGCGTCATGAAGAACGCGACGGGCTCGTGCCTCGCGGAGTTTGGTGACACGCGCGTGCTGTGCACGGCAACCATTGAGGAGGGCGTGCCCATGTGGCGCCGCGGCCAGCATGCGGGATGGGTGACCGCCGAGTATGCGATGCTTCCCGCGTCGACCGGCCGCCGCACCCCGCGCGAGCAGCGCGGACGCAAGGGCCGCTCCATGGAGATCGAGCGCCTCATCGGCCGCAGCCTGCGGACCGTGGTTGACCTGCGCAAGCTGGGCGAGCTGACGGTCATCTGCGACTGTGACGTGATCCAGGCCGATGGCGGCACGCGCACGGCTTCCGTGACCGGCGCGTGGGTGGCGCTCCATCAGGCTCTGAGCTCTTGGGTGGAGCAGGACCGCATTCATCGCATGCCCCTCACTGGGCAGGTGGCGGCAATCTCGATGGGCGAGGTTGGGGGAGAGCTGCTGCTTGACCTCGACTACGCGGAGGACAGCCACGCTCAGGTGGACATGAACCTCATCGGCACGGCCGACGGACGCATCATTGAGGTGCAGGGCACCGGCGAGAAGAGCCCCTTCGACCGCGCGCAGCTTGATGCGCTGCTTGACCTTGGCCAGGCGGGCATCGCCGAGCTGGTGCGCATCCAACGCGCCGCGGTGGGTATCGCGCAATAGTTCGCCCGCCCGAGCAACCCAACAAGATTCAGGGAAAGGAAAACCCATGGCACGCATTGATATCAGCACACTTGACCCCGAAAAGACGGTGGTGGTGGCAACGGGCAACGCCCACAAGCTCACCGAGATCGAGGCCATCCTCGGCCAGATCATGGACGACTACCGCTTTGTGGCACTGGGAGACTTGGGCGACTATCCCGATCCCGAGGAAGACGGCGAGACCTTCTACGACAACGCCCTGATCAAGGCCCAGGCAGCTCTCGACGAGACCGGGCTGCGCACGGCGGTTGCCGACGACTCGGGCCTCTGCGTGGACGCCCTGGGCGGGGCGCCGGGCATCCATTCGGCGAGGTGGGCCGGCGTGCATGGCAACGACGACGCCAACAACGACAAGCTGCTGGCAGAGATGGCCAATGTGCCCGAAGCTGAGCGCACGGCGCGCTTCCATTCGACGGTGGTGCTGGTCAGCCGCGACGAGGACGGCGAGGAGATCCTCGCAGGCAACGGTGACTGCGAGGGCACCATCGCCTACGACCGCCGTGGCACCAACGGCTTTGGCTACGACCCGCTGTTCAACCTGGCTGACCTGCCCGGCAAGCGCATGGCCGAGCTCGAGCCCGAGGAGAAGAACGCCATCAGCCACCGCAGGCGCGCCCTCGACGACCTGGTGAGCAAGCTGGCCTAACAAGCAACAAGCGTACGGCAGACGGTGGCTTGCGTGCCAATGGGTGCGTGCCAATGGGAAGGCTTCCCTTTGGCCTGCCTTCTGATCATACTCGCGAGAGAGCCATGGCATGCCAAAGGGAAGCCTTCCCATTGGCACGCCACAGCTTCCGACTCTCCCGCCGCTTTAGTTTCCGCTATGCGAGCAGTACGCAGACCTCGTGCGGATAGTGGTTGAGGATCTCACAGCCGTCCTCGGTCACAATCACCAGGTCCTCTATGCGCACGCCCAGGTCGCCCGGCAGGTAGATGCCCGGCTCGATGGAGAAACACTGCCCAACCTGCACGGGCTCGTCGTGCGACGAGCTTACGTCGCCGGGCTCGTGCTCCGAGATGCCAATCTGGTGCCCCAACCTATGGGTGAAGTACTCACCGTAGCCGGCCTGCTCGATAATGCTGCGTGCCGTGCGGTCTATCTCGGCGAAGGTGACGCCGGGCTTGATGATGGCCTCCGCAGCCTCGTTCGCGCGGCGCACGGTCTCATAGATCTCAAGCTGGTGCTCGGTGGGCTCGCCGGTAAAGAAGGTGCGCGTCATGTCGGAGCAGTAGTTCTCGTACTTGCATCCCACGTCGAAGAGCACCATGTCGCCGGTGTGCAGCATGGTGTCATCGGGCTCGTGGTGCGGGTCGGCGGCATTGGCGCCAAAGCTCACGATGGGCGCAAAGGAGTGGTCCTGCGCGCCAAGGCGCTGGTATTCGGCCAGCAGCCCCGAGGCAATCTCCTCCTCGGTTACGCCCTCGCGCACCTGTGCAGCCAGCCACTTCATGGCCTCGTCGTTGATGCGGCTCGCCTCGCGCATCAACGCGCGCTCCTGCTCGTCCTTGATGGAGCGCGTGCCGTCAACGGCCTCGGACGCCAGCTTGAATCTGCTTGCGGCGCCCAGGTCCATGAGGGGAAGCAGCCAGCGTGCAGTCAGGTCCTTGTCGACACCCAGCGGCGCATCGTGGTCGCAGAGCTTTGCCACCAGGGGCAGCGGGTCATCGGTGTCCGAGAACACGACGACCTGCGGGCAATAGCCGCTGGCATCGGGGAAGAGCCTGTTGCAGAAGAGCGTGGCAACCGTGCTCCCATCGGAGCGCTTTGCAAGGTAGAGGGCCAGGAAGCGCTCGAAGGGCTCGGTGTAGTAGCCCGTCAGGTACCAAATGGACACCGGGTCGCAAACGAGCATCTGATGCAAGCCGGTGCCTTCCAGCCGATCGATGACCCTTTTGATGCGTGATTCGTTCATGTCAACTCCTTAGCGCTTGCGTAACGAGGGTAGTGTAGCGCGCTCCGTGTGCCGGTGCACTCGATGCTGGCTTACAGAGCCCTTACGCACCAACTCTGTCTACCTTTCGTGAACGAAGCTTTTGCGTAGTAAAGTAAAGAGCTGCACATACAATCTGGGGGTCGTATGCCTTTTATTGCGTCCCTCGGCAGGAGGTCAGATGGAAACCGAGATTCCGCCCGTCAACAGGGTCGATACTATTCGCGACGAGCTGGGAGCGCTGGAAGGCACGCGGATTAAGGTGCGCGCCAACATGGGCCGCTCGCGCATTGTCGAACGCACGGGCACGTTGGTGGCAGTTCACCCGCAGCTGTTTGTCGTTGAGGTCGAGGAGCGTCGTGGCCGCAAGGCGCGCCAGTCCTACCAGTATGTTGACGTTCTTACCGGAACGGTCGAAATCTACGACACCGACACGGGCGAGCGCATCCTCAACTTCACCTTCGAGGAGTAAGCGGCCAGCTTGGAGGCCCCATGGCCACAACTAGTTTGGAGCTTTTGGCTCCGGCCAAGCTTAATTTGCATCTGGGCATCTATCCGGGAAGAGACGAGCGTGGGTATCACCGAGCAGATTCGGTGATGATTGGCGTGGCACAGGCCGACCTCGTGCGTATAGAGCGTTCAGACGAACTGAGTCTTTCCACAAGCATCGATTGCGGTGTTCCCCAAGAGCGGAACACCGCTTTTCGCGCTGCGCGTGCACTGTGTGCGGCGCTTCAGCGCGACGAGAGCTATGCCATCCACATAGAGAAGCGCGTGCCTTCGCAGGCGGGGATGGGAGGGGCGTCCTCGGATGCGGCCTCCGTCCTTCTGGGGCTTTGCAAACTGTGGGATGTGGACCAGCTTGATGCGCGCGTGGTGGACGTGGCGCGCGGTATTGGCGCCGACGTGCCGTTCTTCCTCACGATGAGCCCTGCGCTGCTCACCGGGGCAGGGGATGTGCTCGAGCAGACCTTCCCCAGCCTTGCGGACGTGCCGATTGCGCTCGTGCGGCCCGATGTGGGGGTGTCGACGGTCGAGGCCTATCGAACCTTTGATGCCGACCCCATTGAGCCGCCATCTCCTGAGGCAATGTGCGCGGCGCTGCGGGAAAGCGATGCCCGTGCGGTGGCTGCGGCGCTGTATAACAACCTGGAGCCGGCGGCCAACAAGCTTGCCCCGCAGACGGCTGAGGTGCGCAGGTGGCTTGAGGAGCAGCCGGGTGTGGTGGCTGCGCAGCTCACCGGCTCGGGCAGTTGCGTCTTTGCGTTCTGTGAAACGCACGAAGATGCGCGTCGTATTGCAAAAGATGCGCAGGAAAGAAGAAATTGGTGGGCTTGTGCCACAACGACGGTTGGCGCGGGCGCTCAGTTCTGCTAATATTATCCGTCGCAACGGGACGTGGCTCAGCTTGGTAGAGCGCTCGGTTCGGGAGCTAGGGAACGTAGTTTCACTACCTAATTCCCAAAGCCGAG
>CACXFC010000196.1 GCA_902766835.1 uncultured Coriobacteriaceae bacterium
AGCGAATTCCGCGGGATGCGAGGAGCGCAGGCGCGGCGGGAGGGCGGCGCTGTCTGAGCGCCCGCAGGGCGCGAGTTCGCCGCCCTGCCGCGCCTGCGCAACGAGCGCCCATCCCGCGAATGAGCGGTGGGCCACACACCCCGCCCCCGAGGTCCGTCCCCGATTCACACGGATGAGAAACGAGGACCGTCCCCGTTGCACATAAAGGAGCGGGGACCATCTGCGCGCGATCCCAGAAGTAAAAGTAGGCGCGCTGCGTCGTCCCCCGCTCGTTCAGTGTAGCGCATGCGGCATGCGCTACCCAAGCTCTATTCCAGCATGAACCAGCCGTGGTCCATGAGCGAAATCTCGCCCTTGGCGGCCTTGCCCACGCACACCTTCAGCCCGTCCTCACCCAGCTCTTCCTCACTGGCAACCAACGTTGCGCCTTGCGCCGAAAGCAGGTCTTCCAGCACACGCTGCGCCGAATACGAGCTCCCGTAGGGAACCTCGCCACCCATGAGCGGCACCACGCAACGATGCGCCACATCAACAAGACAAAGGCTCATGATGGTCTGCCGCACCTCCGACAGGTCATTGCGCATGAGCACGTTCTCGCTCTGATAAAGCCGATAGTTGGGCTTCACCTTATCAACCACGAGCAGCCCCGTGAACGCCGTCGCAATGTCGTTGAACGTCCCACCGTTGTAGTAGTGCAACGTAAGGCGAACGTAGGCAACTCCCGCCGCCGCAGCCTTGGCCAGATCCACGTCAAGATACTCTGCCGCATTCTTTGAATGCGTGACATCGCCCGACATGGTGAGGCCAGACTGGTTGAAGGCGCCATCCCAGCCCACATGCGCCCCCGTGTCCGTCGTGCCGTGCAGGTCGAGGTCCACGCGCTTGGTGCTATCGTTCCAAAAGGCGAAGAGTCGCACACGACGCGCAGCCTCAGGGATGCCCATGGCCATGCCGGGGGCAAAGTACGACGACGTTCCTGTAGCAACATTGGTGAGCACGTAGGAGTGCGCAAGGTCGTAGCCCTGGCTGTCGAGCATGATGCGCATGCCGCGCAGCGGGGTCTCCAGCTCGCAGAGCCGCGTATACAGCAGCCCATGCACCAGCTGTTGCGCCTGTGCGCGAAGGAGCTGCTCCTTAGCGACGTCAGGAACCTTAGCCGAACTACCCTCTACCAGCTGCGCATGCACGGGCGCCGTGTAGGGCACGCCCAGCCGCGCCGTAACGTTGAGCAGCGTAGCAAGCGACAGCTTCGTCCCGTCAAACGCAGCCTCAATCTGCCTGTCGGGAACACCCACGCGCAGCATGCGCACGACCTCACGCAGCATGATGCCCGGACGCTCAGACAACATGCGTACGATGGCGTCAGCGTCACCGCTCCGATAGACCTCTTCCTTTCGGCTCGCCCAGCTCCGCAACGTGCCGTCGCGCAGGGCGTCCACCACCGCGCGATGTTCCGAGCTGCGGGAGAAGCGGTTGTACGATACGAATTCAAGCGCGCGAAGGCTGCGCTCACGGTTCAGCGTGAGGTTCTCCTCGAGGGAAGGCACACCGTAGCTCTCCAGCAACGCCACGAGACGGCGACGCCACGACGTGGGGAAATGCTTATCTCGCGGCATGCGCCCGCGCAGGTAGACAATGAACTTAACCACATCGCCCGGATGTGCGGCAAAATGCTGTGCACGCTGTACGAAGCAATCCACGGGCAGGTCCTTCGTGGACACCAGAGCCTGATCAAGCAGCATGAGCGCATTCTCGTGAAACACGATCTTGCTGCCCTCAGCATCCTTAGGTATGGGCAGCGCAGACGCCAAGCGCACATCGGAATCGGTCATGCGCTCGTTGCGATACACCAGGTGCTGCCAGACGGCGCCGGCCGCCTCCTCAAGCGAGAACACCAAGCTCAGCGCGCGTGCATCAAGCAGCGCACCGTCCCCTTCGGTCTTTTCGGTTGCCTCCACGCGGGGTAGCCAGCCCTGGGACACCTCCATGGAAATGCCCAGCCCAGCGGCCAGGCTCTCCACGCCGTAGGTGGACAGGTAATGCAAAGACTGGTGCAGACGGTAGGCGGCCTCATCCATCGACATGACCTGCGTGGGGAAGTCGGGATACATGGGCTGCGCATCGGGCGTAGGACGCAGTTCGGCCACAGCCTCCATGGGATCGCAGAAGGTTCCGGCAGCATAGCGCCGAGCAAGCTCAGCCAAGGAACACTCGTCGAGACGATAGCCATAGGCAGAGAGCCGTGCATCAGCCGTCAGGGCCATGCGATAGGCCGCAGCCTCATCTTGGGGCCGCTCGCCCTCAGCGAATGGCCGCATGGACGCAGGGCCCAAGTAGAGCAACGAGAGTCGCTCGAGCAAGTGTGCGCGTTCGAACGTGCCTAGCTCAGCATATGCGTCAGTCGGCACTTCCCGTGATACCGTCTCACCCATGTTCTCCACCTCCTAGCTTGCCTTCACTATATCGCCTCGGCGTACGCGAGAGAAGGTGTCAGGCGCCATATGCACCTTAGGTTCTTGAGGTGCACTCACAGAGACTCGGTAAGGGTGGTCTGCGCAACGCTCCTACTTAACAGTCACGAGCGTCCCTATGCAGGAGATGATATTGAGCACGGCAACAGCGCCCAGCAGGTACAGGACCCACCCAAAGCCATGCTCAAGAACGTTATTGATGCTGAACGCGCTGAAGATGAACAACACCAACGTTGCCACGGCAGCAAAGGCCAACGCAATGGCAGCCAGCTTGAGCTCCTCTGCCTTATAGAGCGTTGGATCCATCTGAAGCAGAGAGCTGTTGGCAAACCCCACCCTAAACGTGTAGACGGCGCCAGCAAGAACCAAGAGCGCCCCCGCCAGCATGACGATGCCAAGGGCATTTCCGTTGAATAGCCCCGAGGCAACGGCAGTTAACAGGCCCATCAACAGAAGGAGGATGCCGTTGCCGGCCATGATGACTCCCGTGACAACGTGAACCCCAAGACTGAACAGCCTCATGTGCAGCCCCTCCGAATCGGCAACGTAACACGGTAACCATACTACAGATAGCGGATGGGCCACCCCAACAAGGACAGCCCACCCGCTCTGAGGTTATGTATTGGCGAAGCCTACGCGCTGAGCTTGAGCTCGGCACCCCTTTGGTCGTACATGAGGGGCAGCTGCTTGCCGCCGACGCTCTCCTTGGTGACCACAACGCGCGCGATGCGCTCGTCGCTGGGCAGGTCGAACATCGTGCGCTCCAGCGTCTGCTCGCAGATGGCGCGAAGTCCTCGAGCGCCGGTGCCGCGGTCGATTGCCTGATGGGCAATCTCGCGCAGGGCGTCGTCGGTGAAGGCAAGCTCCACGCCCTCGATGGCAAACATGCGCTTGTACTGCTTGACCAGCGCGTTCTTGGGTGTGGTAAGAATCTCCACGAGGTCGTCCTCGGTGAGCTCGCGCGTGGTGGTGATGACCGGAATACGGCCGATGAACTCGGGGATCATGCCAAAGCTGTGCAGGTCCTGCGGCATGACCTGGCTCATCAGCTCGTCTTGGTTCTCCTCCACGCTCTTGGCCAGCTCGGAGTTGAAGCCAATGCCCTTCTTGCCAATGCGGTCGGCCACGATCTTGTCGAGCCCCACGAAGGCACCACCACAGATGAACAGGATGTTGGTGGTGTCAATGTGGATGAGCTCCTGCTGGGGGTGCTTGCGGCCACCCTGGGGCGGCACGCTCGCCACGGTTCCCTCAAGGATCTTCAGCAGCGCCTGCTGCACGCCCTCGCCCGACACGTCACGCGTGATGGAGAGGTTCTCCGCCTTGCGTGCGATCTTGTCGATCTCGTCGACGTAGACGATGCCAATCTGCGCGCGCTCGACGTCGTTGTCGGCCGCGGTGATGAGCTTGAGCAGGATGTTCTCGACGTCCTCGCCCACGTAGCCGGCCTCGGTGAGGGTCGTGGCGTCGGCAATGGCGAAGGGCACCTTGAGGAAGCGGGCCAGCGTCTGCGCAAGCAGCGTCTTGCCGGTGCCGGTGGGGCCAAGCAGCAGGATGTTGCTCTTGGCAAGCTCGACCTCTTCCTCGCCCTCGCTCACCACGTCGTCGCCCGAAACGATGCGACGATAGTGGTTGTAGACGGCAACGCTCATCGCGCGCTTCGCCGCTTCCTGACCCATGACGTACTGAGAGAGCTCGTCGTAGATCTGGTGCGGGGTGGGAAGCGCCTCGATGGGTGCGGAGCCAAGGTCGATGGAATCAAAGCCCGAGTCGGCCTCGTCCTCTTCGATGCCGCCGATGATGCTTCCGCACTCGCGGATGCAATCGTCACAGATGCATACGCCGTTCGGGCTTTGCACCAGCCGGTTTACCTGGCTGCGCGACCTGCCGCAGAACGAGCAGTGCATGCTGTCTTTGCTGTCGTAGGGCATGTATGTGCTCCTTGGTGAACGTTCCTAGTTGGACTGCTCGGTGCGCGAGGTGATGACGCGGTCGACCAGGCCATACTCAAGGGCCTGCTGTGCACGCAGGTAATTGTCGCGCTCGGTGTCGACATTGATCTTCTCGATGGGCTGGCCGGTGGCATCGGCGAGGATCTGGTTGAGGTGCTCGCGGATGTACTTGGTCTCGTCGGCCACAATCTGGATGTCGGTCTGCTGACCCTCCACGCCCGAGCTGGGCTGGTGGATGAGGACCATCGAGTTGGGCAGAGCGAGGCGCTTGCCCTTGGCGCCAGAGGCGAGCAGCACGGCGGCCATGGAGGCGGCCATGCCCACGCAGATGGTGGAAACCTCGGGCTTGATGAAGTTCATCGTGTCAAGGATGCCCAGGCCTGCGTAGACCTCGCCGCCGGGAGAGTCGATGTAGAGCGAGATGTCCTTGTCGGGATCCTGGCTCTC
>CACXFC010000197.1 GCA_902766835.1 uncultured Coriobacteriaceae bacterium
GAGCTTCTTGTACTCGGAGCGGAAGTCCTCGCGCGACTGCTTGAGGCGGTCGATCTCGTCGAGCTCGTTCTGCTTCTCGGCCAGGGCTTGGCGAATGACCTCGCGGGCCTTGCGGTCGGCCTCGTTGCGGATGTTCTCGGCGTTGTTGCGCGCGTCCTCAACGAGCTGGTCGGCGCTCTGCTGGGCGATGATCAGCACGCGAGAGATCTGGCTCTCGGAAGCGGAGGTGGTGGCAACAGGAGCGGTGGGCTGCACGATGGCCGCAGGCGCGGCAGCAGCCTGGGCGGCCTGCTCCTTGAGCTGGGCGATCTGCGCCTGAGAGGCGGCAACCTGCTGCTCGGAAGCGGTCAGGCGATCCTTGAGGTCCTTGATCTTCTTGAGCATCGCGTCGACCTCAGCGGAGAGCTGGTCGAGGAACTCGTCGACCTCGTCGGTGTTGTAGCCATTCTTCTTGGCTTCAGAGAAGGTCTTCTGCTCGATGTCTGCCGGAGTAATAGCCATGTTCTGCTCCCTTTCAACTATGAGTTGGCTTCGTCCGATTTGATATACGTGCCAACCAGTATAACCACTTTCCTACAGTCTAAGAAGTACGCGCTTGATAAGATCGAGGACCACTATTGCAATCATCGGCGAAATGTCGATGCCCATACCGCCTACGCCCACCATGGGGATGAACCGGCGGAAGATGCCCACGAACGGCTCGGTCAGCCGGTTGAGCGCCTCGTAGATGTCGCGCATAAGGCCGCCCGAGCTGGCAAACCACGACAGGATGCACTCTGCCACGATGACCAGCTCGTAGAAGTCGATCAGACGGAAGAGCACAAAGCGAATCGTTGACATGGCTAGTCCCCCGCAAGCTCTTTGGTGCGTGCCAGCGCCGCGTCGATGGCGTCGCAGCAGGCGTAGAACATATCACCTTCCATGGCCTCGAGCGCCGCGGCCGTGGTGCCGCCAGGGGAAGTGACCTTCTCCATGTAGGCGCGCGGATGCTCGCCACCCTCCTGCAGCTGCATGGCCACGCCGCGCATGGTGGCAAGCACCAGCTCGCGACAGGCCTTCGCGGGCAGGCCCGCACGTACGCCCACGCGCGTGAGGTCGTCCACGAACAGCGCGAAGAACGCCGGACCGCATCCCGTGACCGCACCAGCCACGTCGAGCTGCGCCTCGGTCAGCACCTGCGCCGAACCCAGCGCCGCGAAGAGGCTACGCACGAGCTCGACCTCCTCTGCCGTGGCCTTGGTGCCCGCCGACACCGCCGAGGCGCCGGAGAGCACCTGGAGCGGGAGGTTGGGCATGACGCGGACCACGTGCGCGGTGGGAAGGGCCGCCTCGATGGTGGCCAGCTTGACGCCGGCGGCGATGGAGACCACCAGCTGCCCCTCGGGCAGAAGCGGCGCCACCTCGGCCAGCACCTGGGGCAGTACCTGCGGCTTCACGGCCAGCAGGAACACCTGGCTGCCTGCCGCCACCAGGCCGTCGAGCGACGCGTAGACCGTCATGTCCTTGTCGCGCAGGGCCTGCAGGGCAGCCGGGCTTGGGTCGTATGCGCTGATGTTGCGCGCGTCCACCATGCCCGAGGCGGCAAGCCCCGAGGCAATGGCGCCGCCCATGGAGCCTGCGCCGACGACGCTGATGGTGATGTCGGTGCTCATCATCGCGCTACCTCGTGATGGTGCCGTCGGCAACGAGGCGGTCGATGTCGGCCTGGGAGAGGCTGCGGCCAGCGGGCGTGATGGCGAAGACGCGGTCGCCCAGCTCCTCGACGGAGCCGTTCACGCCGAAGGAGAGGCCGAAGCAGAAGTCGAGGATGCGCTTGGCCACCTCGAGGTCGGTCTGCTTGAAGACCAGGACCACCGGCTGGTTGGTGCGCACGCGGCGGACGACCGACTGGACGTCGTCGTAGGCAACCGGACGCAGCACGTAAGGAGGCAGCTGGGCAGCGCTGGGCACGGAGGCGTGCTGGACCGGCTCCTCGTGGTCGTAGTGGTCGTCGTAGCGCTCGTAGGAGCGGGACGGCTGGGGCTCGTAGGCAGGAGCCGCGGGTTCGGGCTTCAGCGGGCGGCCGGAGCGGGTGTAGACGGAGACGGAGTCAGCCTCGGGGCGACGGGTGTTGCCCAGGATGCCGGTCGTGGTCTCCTGCGGCTCGTCGTCCTCGTAATCGTCGTAATCGTCGTCGTCATAGTAGTCGTCGTTACCAAGAAGCCTGTCCTTCAGGTTGTCGAGGAAGCCCATTTCATGTGCCTTTCTCTTCGATGCCCCTTGGGGCACAGTCAAAACCGTCCTAAACGCCGAGTTGGTAGGCCGGGTCGAACACGACCCTTCCCAACCTCACGAGGGTCGAGCCCTCCTCGACGGCAATGCCAAAGTCGTCGCTCATGCCGCACGACAGCACGTCGAGCGGCAGGCCGGAGTCGCTGCGCATGAGGTCGCGCAGCTCGCGCAGGCCGCTGAACGTGACGCGCGCGGCAGCCGGGTCGTGCGCCGGGGCCATGGTCATGACGCCCTGGAGCGACAGGCCCTCGAGCTGCAGGATCTGCGGCAGCGCGGCGCGGGCCTCCTCGGGCGCGAAGCCCGACTTGGACGCCTCGCCGCTGACGTTGACCTCCAGCAGGATGCGCACGGTGGCCTCGCGTGCCACGGCGCGCTTGGAGATGGCCTCGGCCAGGTGCAGCGACGAGACCGAGTGCACCAGGTGCGCGGTGCCTATGACCTGGTTGATCTTGTTGGTCTGCAGGTTGCCGATCATGTCGAGGCGCGCGTCTGCCATGCGCGGGTCCGCCGCCATGGCCTGTGCCTTGCGGCGCAGCTCCTGCGGGCGGTTCTCGCCAAAGACGCGATAGCCCGCTCCCCAGGCGCAGGAGACCTCCTCGGGCCCCACCGTCTTGGAGACGGCAAGCACGCAGACGCTGGAGGCGTCGCGGCCCGAGATGCGGGCGGCGTCTGCCACGCGCGCCATGATCTGACTTCTGCGCTCGGCCAGGAAGGCCTCGTAGGACTTGAGCTCGTCGGCGGTCATGGGCTTACACCTTCCTCTCGTCTTGGTCGAGGAGCACGGCGATGGCGCCATGGCGGCCACAGGTGCCACCCTCGGCGCGGTAGGAATAGAAGCGCTTGGTGCACGAGGCGGTCGAGGGGCATTCGTCCCAGATGGCCTCTTCGCGCACGCCAGCCTCCATCAGGGTCTTGCGTACGGCAAAGCCCAGGTCAACGTGGGTGGCATCGGGGGCAGCGCCCTCGCCGAAGGCCTCGGCGAACTGCTCGGCGAGCCCGCGGCTCACCTCGTAGTCGGCGCCTCCGATGTGCGGGCCCACGTAGGCCAGCACCTCGCTGGCTGCCACACCCGTGAGCTGCACCAGCGCGCGCAGCGCCTTCTGCGCGATGCGGGCGTAGGTGCCGCGCCATCCGGAGTGGATGACGGCAAAGGCTCCCGGGGCCACAAGCACCACGGGAACGCAGTCTGCGAAGCACAGGAGCACGGGCACCTCGCGCGCCGAGCAGACGATGGCGTCCACTCCCTCGCGCGCGTCGTGGCGAGCACGGGCCACCGCCGCGTCAGAGGCGTCCGAGATGACCAGCACCTCGCTGCCGTGGACCTGACGGGGGTTGACCAAGCGCTCGCCCAGCTGTCCGCAGTCCAGCGCCTGCAGGAGCATGCGCCGGTTGGCCGCGACCGTCTCTTCCCTATCGCCGCACGCGTCGCCCAGGTTGAGCGAGGCATAGGGCATCAGGGAGTAGCCACCCGTGCGCTCGGTGAACGCGAGGGTGACCCCTCCCGGGCGACGCTGGTCGCCCAGGAGGGTCACGCCTTGGGAGGCATAGCGGGTTATGTGCGGCCTGGACTCCATTAGAGGCGGCTGCGCTTCAGGAAGTCGGGGATGTCGAAGGCGCCGGAGTTGCTCTGGGAGCCACCGCGGTTGTTGCGGTCGTTGGCAGCGGGACGCGCCGCAGGACGGGCGGGCTCGGGCGTGGAGAACGAGATGGACGACTGGGTGCCGCCCTCGTTGAAGCCGGTGGCGATGACGGTGACGCGCACCTGGTCGCCCAGCGACTCGTCGAC
>CACXFC010000198.1 GCA_902766835.1 uncultured Coriobacteriaceae bacterium
GCCGTCGGCCATGAAGACCACGCGGTTGGAGACGCGCCGCGCGAAGTTCATCTCGTGGGTGACCACCACCATGGTCATGCCCTCCTGGGCAAGCTCGACCATGACCTCCAGAACCTCGTTGATCATCTCGGGGTCAAGCGCCGAGGTCGGCTCGTCGAACAGCATCGCCTTGGGATGCATGGCCAGCGAGCGCGCAATGGCCACGCGCTGCTGCTGGCCACCGGAAAGCTGCGCCGGCACCTTCTTCGCCTGCGCCTCGACGCCCACGCGCGCCAGAAGCTCCATGGCCTCGGCCTCGGCTTCCTTGCGGTTGCGATGCAACACCTCAACCGGACCCATGGTCACGTTGTCGAGGATGGTCTTGTGCGCGAAGAGGTTGAAGCTCTGGAACACCATGCCAATCTCGGCGCGCAGGGCCGCCAGCTCCTTGCCCTCCTGTGGCAGGGGCTTGCCCTCGAAGAGAATCTCGCCCGAGTCGATGGTCTCCAGGCGGTTGATAGTGCGGCACAGCGTCGACTTGCCCGAACCCGAAGGCCCAATGAGCACCACGACCTCGCCCTTGTGGACATCAAGATTGATGTCGCGCAGCACGTGGAGCTGGCCAAAGTGCTTGTCGACATGCTTCATCTGGATGATGGGCTCAGCAGTTTCGATAGCCACTTCAGGCCTCCTTACACGGGATTCTCGTCAACACGCGACAGGATCTGCGTGCCCTCGCGGTGCGCAAGGTAGATCGAGAACTGGTTGGTTGCATAGTTAATGGCAATGTAGATGATGGCCACGACGAAGTACATCGAGACCAGCGCATCATAGTTAGAGATAAGCACACGCGCGTTCTGCATGAGGTCGGGGTAGCTGACCACGTAGGCCACCGTGGTGTCCTTCACCACAACCACGAGCTGCGACACCAAAGACGGAATGACGATCTTGAGCGCCTGGGGCAGCACGATCTTGCGCGTGATCTTGCCGTGGGTCATGCCCAGCGACATGGCCGCCTCAACCTGCCCCTTGGGAACGGCATTGACGCCCGCGCGGAAGACCTCGGCCAAAACGCCCGATGCGGCAAGGCCTACCGGCAGCGTGATCATCCAGAAGGCCGGCATGCGAATGCCGTACTTGGGGATAACCAGGAAGAAGAAGTAGATAAGCAGAAGGCTCGGCAGGCTGCGGAAGAGGTCGGTGATGACGTGGCAGGCAACCGAGAGCGGCTTGTTGGGGCTAATGCGCCCCAGCATGAGCAGCAGACCCATGATCATGGCGATGATGCCCGCCGTTAAGGCCACCTTGACGGTTCCCATGAGGCCCTTGAGCAGGAAGCGCCAGGTGGTCCAGCGTGCGAAGAAGCTCCAGTACTTGGGATTGAGCTGGTCGTTGATGTAGAACTGCCTGATGACGAAGGCAATAAAGGCTATGAGCGCGACGATGGAGATGGCCGTGCCGATGCGAACGCGTTGCAGCGTCTTTGGGCCGGGTGCCTCGTACAGGGCATCGCGCATGGAGACGTTCGCACTCATCGGAGGATCCTCACCTTCTCATCGAGCTTGTTGCCCAGAAAGCCCAGGACCACCGAGGTGCCCGCGTAGCAGATGGCCGAGACCACAAACGCCGAGATGCCCGCCACCGATCGCGAGTTGACATAGTTGACCATGCCCGTGAGCTCGGGAGGCGTGAGCGGGACCTGCGAACCCATGGCCGTGGTGAGCAGCGTGGCGATGAGCAGGTTGGTCATGGGCAGCACCGTGGTGCGCAGAGACTGCGGGATCACGATCAGGCGAATGATCTGGACGAACGACAGCCCAATGGAGCGCGCGGCCTCGATCTGCCCCACGCCGATGGCGTTGATGCCGCTCATGAAGTTCTCTGACGCGAATGACGATACCACCAGGATGACGCAGCAGAGCAGGCAGGTGCGATACGACAGCGTCGCGCCCAGGTAGGGCAGCGCATAGACGAAGATGACCAGCAGCGACACCGTGGGGATGTTGCGGAACAGCTGCACGTACACGTCGCCCGCCACGCGCAGGGGCTTGAGGGGAGAGACCCTCATGACCGTAGCCACGATTCCCAGGGCCAAGCCACCGGCAAAGCAGACTGCCGTCATCAGCCAGGTGGAGAGCAGCGACTTCAGGTACATGTCGCCAAACTGCGCGAATACCTCGCCAACTCCCATGCTCGCCTCCTTTCTCTCAACTACTGCAAACAGCAGAGGCCTCCGCACAGGTGCGGAGGCCTCGCTCGCTTCAGTGTGGTTGCCCAGCGAAAAGCCAGGCTTCTACCTTGCTTAGGCCTCGATCGCAGGCGGCTCGGGAGCCTCGGAAACGCCAATGCGGTTGCCCAGGCAGATCATGTAGAGTTCCTTCCACAGGCCGGCGTCCTCGATCTTCTTCAGGAAGTCGTTGACGAAGGCAACGCCGTCGGAGTCCTTGGGAAGACCGATGCCCAGAGGATCCTCGGGGCCAAACTCGGCGGCAAGCTCGTACTTGCCGGGGTTCTCGATGATCGAGCCCATGTGGAGGGTGGCGTCGACGACGTAGGCGTCGATGCGGCCCTGCTCAAGGGCGCGACGCAGCTCCTCGTCGGTGCCCAGCTCCTGGACCTCACCTGCATTGGGAGCGTACTCCTCGACGATGGCGCGGCCGTTGGAGCCCTCCTGGACGCCCACGATCTTGCCGGCGAGGTCCTCGACACCCTTGATGTCGGTGTTGCCCGCCTTCACCAGGATGCCCTGATGGCCAACGTAGTAGGGGCCGGCGAACGAGATGAGCTTCTTGCGCTCGTCGTTGATGGTGTAGGTGGCGAAGACGGCGTCGACGGTGTCGTTCTGGAGGACGGACTCGCGCGTGGAGGACTGCACGAGGGTCAGGTCGTATGCGGAGGCATCGCCCAGGATGTAGAACGCGAGCATCTGGAAGAGGCCAGCGTCGAAGCCGCGGTGCTTGCCGTCAACCTCGTTGAGCTGCGAGAACAGCGTGGAGGTCTCAACGCCGCCCACGCGGAGCTTGCCGGCGTCCTTGACCTTCTTGGCCCAGGTGTTGGCGTCGATGGCAGCAGCGTCGGCCGCGGGGCCGGAGGTGATGAGCGCATCGAAGGCGGCAGCGTCGAGGTCGTTGGCAGCAGGCTCGGCAGCATCGCCGGTAGCAGCAGCGTCGGTGGCCGGAGCCTCGGAGCTGCCACCGCAGGCGGCCAGACCGAATGCGGCGACACCGCTCAGGCCGGCAGCGAGGGCCTGACGACGGTTGAGCATGAGATTGTCGAGGTTCTTCATGGGTATTCCTCTCTTGTCGTGCCGGCCTGTTGCCGGCAGCTATGCCCGTACCACTGTTCTAACCCCATTATGGGGCTTTAGGCAGAAAATGTATAAAAACGTAATGGACTTGCTACATGACACGTAGGCACAAAGCCTCGCCGAACGGCGCAACCCACCTCCTCCATGTGCCCACTGCCTGCCGATTAGGTCACAAAAGCCCTGCAAGAACCGCCAAAAGGGCTCTTTGCATGTCTTGACCTTAAATCCTAGTCATACGCTTCGATTTGTCAAACGAATGCATACACTCGTAACAAAGCGAGGGGCACCTCTAGCCGCGCAGCAGGAAGTACGCGATGACCGCAATGCCCAAGGCGATGCGATACCAGCCGAAGGGCTTGAAGTCGTGTTTGCGGACGAAGCTCATGAGGAAGCGAATCGAGAGCACCGAGACCACGAAGGCCACGACGCAACCCACGCCGAGAATCGCCCACTCATCTGCCGCAAACGTGTTGCCCTTCAGGAAGAACTTCACCAGGCGCAGCGCCGAGGCGCCAAACATCACCGGGATGGCGAGGAAGAAGGTGAACTCGGCCGCCGCCGCACGCGAGCAGCCCAGAAGCAGGCCGCCGATGATGGTGGATCCCGAGCGCGAGGTGCCCGGCACGATGGAAAGCACCTGGAAGATGCCGATGCCTATGGCCGTAGGCCAAGTGATGCTGTCAACGTCGCGCATGCGCGCAAGCTCGTCGGCGCGCTCGGCCGTCGTCTGGGGCGCCTGGCTGGTGGTGGTGGCAAGGTGACGGGGCCGCTTGGCCGGACGCGCGGCCATCTGGGCAACCTTGCGCTCGCGCGCGTTCTCAATGAGGATGAACGCGATGCCGTAGACGATAAGTGCCGCTGCAACCACAAAGGGGCTGCCCAGGTGCTCTTCCATCCAGTCGTCGAGGGGAATGCCCACGGCTGCGGCAGGCACGCACGCCACTATCACCTTCGCCCAGAGCGTCCAGGTTGCCCGCTTCTCCTGCGCATCCTTGTGCGACGAGAAGGGGTTGAGCTTGTCGAAGTAGAGCACGCACACGGCCAGGATGGCGCCGAGCTGTATGACCACCAGAAACATGTCCCAGAAGTCAGACGACACGTTCAGCTTCACAAACTCGTTCAGCAGCAGCATGTGGCCCGTTGACGACACGGGCAGCCACTCGGTGATGCCCTCCACCAGTCCGAATAGCGCCGCCTTCAGCAGTTCCAAGATATCCACGTGGGTCTCTCCTTCGCATTGCCCTTGCTTCGGCACACCATATTGAACCTTCTGGCGCCACTGCGCGCAACTCCCACGCAAAACCCCAACGCCCACCGATTAGCGCGGCGCCACGAGGCGCGCAACTCATGGAGTAACCATGGCCGAGCCTTTTAGCAGCTAATATATACAACCGTGTGTTTTTCTGTCCTGTCCACGACGAAAGAGGTGCCCGTGCAACGAAGCGCGCAGCGCGTCGCCACGCTGGCAATTGCAGCAGTGCTTGGCGGCCTCGGCCTCGGCCTTTCCCCTGTTACGGCGCATGGCGCAACCTACGACGAGCTTCAGCAGCGCGTTGAGGATGCGGCAGCCACCTACAACGAAGCAAAGGCCAACCTCGACCAGATTGAGGTCGAGATTACCGAAAACGAAGAGAAGATCGTGCAGATTGAGGCAGAGCTTCCTGCCCAGCGCGCAAAGGCCGCCGAGTCGTTGCGCACGCTGTACAAGATGCACCAGTCGAGCAACGGGCTCATCGACCTCGTTCTCTCTTCCAACGACTTCAACGAGTTCATTGCCACACTCACCTACCTCGATCGCATCCAGGCAAAGAACATGACCGAGTTGCAGGGTCTTGCCGACCTCAACAACCAGCTCATCGAGGCGAAAGACACCCTTAACGCCCGCAGGGCCCAGGCAACCCAGGAGGCCGACCGTGCCCGCGAGGCGCAAGACGAGGCCATTGCGGCGCGCGAGGAGGTTGTGCGCCAGGCGGCAGCCAACGCAGCCGCCGAGCAGGCGCAGGTCCAGGCAGTGCTGGTCAAGGCCGCCCAGGACGCAGCCGGTGGCGTGACGTTCACCAACGCCAGTGGCCAGCAGACCGCCGTCGAGGCCCCTGCCGAGGCGCCCGCCATCGTGGAGGAGGCTCCTGCCCAGGAGCAGACCTCGCAGGAGGCCGAGGCAGGCGCACCGGCATCCTCGGGCAACTCCGACCGTGACTCGTTCGTCAACAGCTGGACGGGACGCATCGACGCCTATCTTGCCGGCTCACCGCTCAGTGGCCATGGCCGCACCTTTGCCGAGGCCGCCTGGGACTACGGCGTAGACCCGCGCTGGTCGCCCGCCATTTCGTGCATCGAGAGCACCAAGGGCGCCTACTGCTTCCGCCCCCACAACGCCTGGGGCTGGGGCAACTCGAGCTGGGGCGACTGGGACACCGCCATCCGCAGCCACGTGGCGGGCCTTTCCAGCGGTTATGGCTACACCCTCACGCTGGGCGCCGCGCAGAAGTACTGCGAGGACTGGGAGCACTGGTACTCCGCCGTTAGCGCAGAGATGTCAAGCATCTAGGCGCGAAGGCAAACGTACAGCCAAGGCCGGCAGGCATCCCCTGCCGGCCTTTTTGTGCAACGGGGACGGTCCCCGTTTCTCATCCGCGTGAATCGGGGACGGTCCTCGTTTCTCACGCGTATGAATCGGGGACGGTCCTCGTGCGCGGCTCGCGTGGCCCGCCGCTCATTCGCGGGATGGGCGCTCGTCGCGCAGGCGCGGCAGGGCGGCGAACTCGCTCCCTACGGTCGCTCGGACAGCGCCGCCCTCCCGCCGCGCCTGCGCTCCTCGCATCCCGCGGAATTCGCTTAGGGCCACGCGCCCCGCGCCCGAGGTCCGTCCCCTCTCCGAGGGAGGCCGGATTTGTCGGGTGCGTCAGATGTCTCACCCTACAAATCCGGCCTTCGGATGCTCGAGGACCGTCCCCGATGCACATGTGTGCCAATACGGGTAAAGTAAGCCAAGACATATACGAGGTTGGCGCAGCTGCGCCACGCAATGGAGGACCAATGGCCAATAGCACCGACGCCACACGCTTCACCCAGCCGCGCCCCGAGCTTGCCGTGGGCACCACCCACCAGGGATTCACCGTCACCGCCATCGAGCCCGTCACCGAGCTCTCGGGAACCGCCTACATCATGCGCCACGATGCAACGGGCGCACGCCTCATGTGGCTTGCCGTAGACGACTCGAACCGCGCGTTCTCGATTGCCTTCAAGACGCCGCCCGCCGACAACACGGGTGTGTTCCACATCCTCGAGCACTCGGTGCTCTGCGGGTCGGAGCGCTTCCCCGTCAAGGAGCCGTTCGTCAACCTGCTCAAGAGCTCGATGCAGACCTTCCTCAACGCGCTGACCTTCCCCGACAAGACCATGTACCCGGTCTCGTCCACCAACGTGAAGGACCTCGAGAACCTGATGGACGTCTATCTTGACGCCGTCCTTCACCCCGCCATCTACCAGCGCCCGCGCATCTTCGAGCAGGAGGGCTGGCACTACGAAATCGAGGGCACCGACGCTCCGCTCACCTACAACGGCGTCGTGTTCAACGAGATGAAGGGCGCGCTCTCCGACCCCAGCGAGATCTCGTTCATGCACCTGCAGCGCGACCTGTTCCCCAACACGCCCTACCGCTTCGAGTCGGGCGGCGACCCGCGCGCCATCCCCACCCTCACCTACGAGCAGTTCCTCGACAACCACGCCCGCCACTACAACCTGCCGAACAGCTACACGACCCTGTACGGCGACCTCGACATCGAGCGAGAGCTGGCCTTTGTGGGCAAGCGCTTCGACGAGGCGGCAAACAGGGACGCCGGGGCGCCCAACCCCCTGCCCCTGCAGAACCCCGTCGTCTCCCCGCTGCGCAAGGTCGAGATGGCCACCGCACCCGAGAACGCATCCGTCTCGCTTGCCTACGTCATCGGCACATCCGCTGACCGCGAGCGCGTGCTGGCCGCCGACGTGCTGCTCGACGTGCTCGCCGGATCGAACGAGGCGCCGCTCAAGCGCGCCGTGCTCGACTCCGGCCTGGGAGACGACTTCCAAGTGTCGCTCATCGACGGCCTGCTGCAGAACCAGGTGCTGTTTACCCTGAAGGGCGCACGCCCCGATGCCGCAGAGCCCTTCATCGAGCTGGTTCAGACCACCTGCGCCCAGCTCGCGCAGGACGGCCTTGAGGCCGAGCGCGTGTCGGCCGCCCTTGCCCAGGCAGAGTTCAACCTGCGCGAGGCGGACTGGGGCAGCTCCTACTCCGACGGCGTGGCCCTGTCCATGCAGGCGCTTTCCAGCTGGCTCTACGACGACGAGCGCCCCGTCGACTACCTTCGCTACGAGCAGGAGCTTGCCCATATGAAGGAAGGCGCCACGCAGGGCTACTTCGAGCGCCTGCTGGACCAGATCATCTGCCAGAGCAATCACCACGCAGCCATCGAGCTGGTTCCCGTGGAGGAGGGAGACGCCGCCGAGGAGCTCCGCGAGCTGGAGCAGAAGCGCTCCGAGCTCTCTGACGAGCAGATTGCCCAGATCATGGACGAGGTGGCAGCCCTGCGCGAGGAGCAGGAGCGCCCCGACAGCCCCGAGGACCTGGCAAAGCTGCCCCGCCTCTCCCCCGCCGACATCGGCGAGGCTCCGCACGAGAAGGCAGCGCAGCTGGTTGAGGCGCCCCTCCCCTGCATAGCCCACGAACTCGAGACCCATCGCATCATCTACGCCTACCACTACTTCGACCTGCGCAGGCTGAGCGCCGACGACCTCCCCTACGTGGGGCTTTTGAGCGACCTGCTCGGCAAGCTTGGCACGAGCGAGTACACGGCCGCGCGCCTCGACACGCTCATTGAGGAGAACCTGGGCGGCCTGAGCTTCTTCGTCGAAGGCTACGGCAAGGACGACGACCCCGATTTCGTGCGTCCGCTGCTGGTGGTGGGGGCAAGCGCACTTGCCGAGAAGGTCGAGGCGATTGCCACGCTTCCCTCCATGGTCTGGTCGACCACGCGCTACGACGACCTCACGCAGATTCGCGACATCCTGCAGCAGCGGCGTCTTTCCATGGAGCAGCGTTTCCTGGGAGCCGGCCACAGCGCAGCCGCCGCGCGCCTTGCCAGCTACACCAGCGGAGCGTCCGCCTGCCTGGATGCCATGAGCGGCGTCAACTACTACTACTTCATCAAGAAGCTGCTTGAGTCGTGGGACGAGTGCTCCGCAGAGCTACCGGAGCGCCTCGCGTCGCTAGCCAGCCGCATCTTCACGGCCGACGAGGTGCTGGTGAGCCTCACGTGCACCGCAGACGACCGCGCGCGCTTCTGGGAGCATGCGGGCACGCTGAGCCTGCCCGTGCTTGGCAGCGAGGCCTGCACCCATCAGCTTGAGGTGCATCCGCTGGGCAACCTCAACGAAGCGTTCGTCATTCCCGCGAACGTCTGCTTTGCGGTGGAGGGCCAGTCCAGAAGCGCGCTCGACCATGCTGACCGCGGTACCTGGGCCGTTGCCTCCCGCGCGCTCTCCTACGACTACCTGTGGAACGAGGTGCGCGTCAAGGGCGGCGCCTACGGCTGCGGATTCCGCCACAACACGACCGGCCTCATGCAGTTCTGGTCGTACCGCGACCCCGCCATCGACCCCACCGTCGAGCGCTTCGAGCGCGCCGCGGAGTGGATTGGCGCATGGGAGCCGAGTGCCGACGACCTGGA
The DNA here is from genome assembly GCA_902766835.1 of uncultured Coriobacteriaceae bacterium. Taxonomy (GTDB): domain Bacteria; phylum Actinomycetota; class Coriobacteriia; order Coriobacteriales; family Atopobiaceae; genus UBA1367. Next base: position 8,998 of record CACXFC010000198.1, read on the forward strand.
CGGCTACATCGTCTCGCTCGTGGCTTCCCACGACGCCCCGCAGACGTCGAGGGCGCTTGCACGCAGGCAGGACAGCCTCTACCTCGCCGAGCGCCCCGAGGGCTACCGTGACGAGCTGCGCGGGCAGATCCTTGCCGCCACGCCCGAGAAGGTGCGCGACACCGCCGCCTCTCTGGCCGAGATGCCCGAGCGCCGTGCCATCTGCGTCTTTGGCGGCCGCGACAAAATCGAGGCAAGCAAGCTTGGCCTGAAGGTCGTCGAGCTGCTGGGATAACAACAGAGCCCCTGCCCCCAAAGAGCGGGGCCGTAGCGACTGCTTCGGCTAACTCAGGGGGCAGTTAAGTGACACGCCCTTCTTTGCCCCGCGGGGCAAAGAAGGGCGTGTCACTTAACTGCCCCCTGAACACCCCTCCCGCTCCTACCTGCGCAACCATACTTGGACCCGCTTTTCACGCCAAAATCGGTATGTGGAGACCCTAAATTTTCTCAATTTGAAATGTTTATCGGAGGGCATCCCACCTACCTGCGCCAACGCGAGTTATATACAAGGTATCAACGCGCTTTCAACAATATCTTGTGTTGTTGAGGCCCCCGTGGCACAAGAAATTGTGGCATAGTAGTTCGGGCGCCAAGCGCCTGGAACGCTTCCTGAGTCCACTTTTGCCACGTCTGACGTGGCACATCCTACGTCCGAGCCTACAAGCAGGGGGAACGCAATGAAGATAATCAAGCGCAATGGATCTGAGGTCACCTTCGACCTCTCTAAGATCGAGAACGCCATCAAGGCAGCCAACCAGGAGGTGCCTGAGGACGAGCGTCTTGGTCTGCGCGAGATTACCTTTGCCGCGCTCAACGTCGAGGACAAGTGCAAGGCCGCCGGCCACACCGTAACGGTCGAGGAGATCCAGGACCTCGTGGAGGATCAGCTCATGGCGCTCGATCGCTTCTCGGTGGCCCGCAAGTACATCATCTACCGCTACCTCCAGAACCAGAAGCGCCACAAGAACACGACCGACGACAAGATCCTCTCGCTCATCGAGTGCGTGAACGAGGAGGTCAAGCAGGAGAACTCCAACA
>CACXFC010000199.1 GCA_902766835.1 uncultured Coriobacteriaceae bacterium
GGTACCGCTCGGCGGGGACACGCCGGCGGGGCCGCGGTGTGCTATCCACCAAAAGTTTCGAAGAGCCCAAAAAAGGGCGTGTCCCTTGTTGTCCGCATCAGTAGAGGGCTACCCCACGTTGTTCACGCCGGTAGAGGAGCTGTCGGAAGCCCCCTCGCCCTCGCCGTCGCTCCCGCTTTGGGGAAGCCCGTAGGCAAGCATCTCGTCGACGGTGATGAAGCTGTAGCCGTCGGCCTTCAGCTGCGGCAGCGCCTCGCGCAGGGCCTCGACGGTCTCGCTGCGGTCGCCGCCACCGTCGTGCATCAGAATCACCTGGCCAGGCTGCACGCTCAGAATCATCTCGACGATGGCGTCCGAGCCAGGCTGACGCCAGTCCTCGGTGTCCACGTCCCAGCCGATCTCGGCGTCAACGTAGGGCCACAGCGTATCGATGATCGATCCGTAGAAGTTGCCGCCCGGCGCCCTCAGCACGTGCGAAGGCTCGACGCCCAGCACCTCCTTGATGGCCGCATAGCCCTTCTGGATCTCGTCAATCTGCTCCTGGGAGGACATGTAGGTGAGGTTGACGCCCTGACCAGAGCCTGCGGCATGGTCCCACGAGTGGGTGCAGATCTGGCAGCCCATATCGTAGGCGCGCTTGACCTGCTCGGGCTCGTCGGCAATCTGCGAGCCGATGGTGAAGAAGGTGGCCTTGGCCCCGTTCTCCTCCAGCACGTCAAGGATCTGCGAGGTGGTCTCGGGCCACGGGCCATCGTCGAAGGTCAGGCAGATGACCTTGTCCTCGGGGCTTGCCGTGTAGGTGATGTAGCCGGCGTCAATGGCGGGCTCGACGACCTCGCTCACCGTGATGCCCGACTTCTTGCCGGTGCGGGTCAGGCGCTTGCCGTCCTTGCCGTCAGAGAGCAGGTGGATGGAGCCTGTCCAGTAGGCGTCAAACTCGCGGCTGCTGTTCGAGGTACCCGCGGTGATGACCTCCTCCGAGGTAGTGGCATCCTCGGTCACGTCCTCGCCGTCAGTGATGATGATGTCGGCATGGCGCGGGACCTTGGTGTCGGGACGCACCTTCTCGCCGTTGATGGTGGCGGCGCAGATGTCACCGCCGCCCTCCTCGATGACCGAGCCGTCCACCGCCAGGAGGTTGCCGGGATGAGGCTGGGCAAGGCCCTTCTCAACGAGCTTCTCGATGGTGGTTCCGCGCCAGACGGTCGTGCGCGTTCCGTTGACCCGAATGCCCAGGCGGAAGAAGAAGAGCAGGAGCAGCACGAGCACGAGTGCTATGCCGCCATAGACCTTGGCCGGCAGCTGGGGCAGTCGGACGGAGCGAACGGCCCCCACCACGCGCTGCCCGACGAGGCTCAGGGTCGAGGGACCGCTGCGACGGGCGACGTCGCGCCGGCTGCGCTGCGCACTGCGCCGTGTGGCGCCCGAGCGCTGTGCCGGCCTGCGCTCGGCCGTGGAGCGACCCTGCGCGCTTCTACGCACGGGACGACGCTCAGAGCTGCGCGCATCGCTGCGACGCGTGCTGGCTGGGCGCTCGGAGCTGCGGCGCGTGTTGGCAGGGCGCTCGGAGCTGCGGCGCGTCTGCGTACCGCGCGTACCCGTACGCTCGCGGTCAGCGGTAGAGCGACGCGTCTGTGACCTGCGCCTTTCATCAGAGGAACGGTTCAGCTCGCCCGAAGACGCGCGACGCTCACCATCACGGCGGCTCGTGGGGCGACGGGTGCCATCCCTGCGCGAGCTGTCTCTTCTGTCCTGATCAGAATACATGAAGCCCATCTCCTGCACATCAGTGCATTAACCTACAGTAACTCTCACATGGTATCAGCCAAAGGCGGCCCGTGACCTCGCGATATAAAGGTTCCTGAAAACAGTTCGGATAGCGAGTGAAACCAACCCTTCGCGGCTCACACATGGGTGCGAAATGCTCTCCTGCGCTTGGTGCGCAAAACTGCCCGGCAATTTAGTGCTCCCGTATGTGGCTCGGATTACGCATTTACACCCATGGAGCATTACATTGCCGGGCAGTTTTGCGCACCTATTGCCTGAGGATCCAGCTGCACTATGTCACATGCCGTCTTCCAGCCGTTGCGTCCCGAGAGCGCCTGATGCGGAAGTGGTGCCCCCTCGGGGCCGCCCACTCTCAGCAACTTGGAGCCAGCGCCTATGACGGGAGCGTAGAGTGCGTCGGCCACGACGAAGGGGGCATCCCTCAGCGCCTCTTCCACGCCCTCTTCGCCTTCTGCGCGCACATCCGAGGGTCCCAGCAGCTCGTCTGGCACCTCGAGCGGGCACACCACCTGTCCGCGCACGTCAGCGCAGCCCTCAAGCGCACGTGCGAGCGAGCCCATGAGCACCGGCTCGCCCACGAGGCTGATGCGCGCACCGCCATCGGATGCCACGCCAGAACGGCAAGGCCATGCGCACTCCCCCGTGCGCGCCGCCTGTTGCAGGGCATGCGCCAGCTCCTGCGCCCACGCGGAGCGTAGCGGCTCGTCCACCGGAGCCCCCACGGGCATTCCCACCACGTAGGGGGTGCCGAAGCGCTCGCGCAGATAGCGGGCCACCGCAAGGCCTGTGGCAGAGACCACGAGGTTCACCTGCGCCTCGGCGGCACGCGCCAGATCGTCCAGCGTAGAACCCATGGCCCAGCAGGAGACCACCTCAAAGCCAGCCGCCTGCGCAAATGCCCGCAACGGCACATCCGAGCCCGCCACACCCAGATCGAGCGGTGTGGCGCCCAGGATGTTGAGCGTTGCCGGGCGCACCTCGCGCTCGTCCACGAAGCGCCGCGCCAGCGCCTCGAAGGCGTTGCCTGCCCCCACCACATAGTCGTGCATGCCGTTGGTGCGCACGTAGAAGCACGGCACGCCCGCCTCGCGCTCCACCAACCGGCAGATGGCCGCGAAGTCCGTGCCGCTGATGAAGGGAATGGGCGAGTTGCATAGCGCAATGAAGCGCGGGCCCAGCTCGCGCGCAGCCTCCACCACATCACGTACCAGCTTGTCGTCGTTGCCCAGAATCGCGTCGCGCTCGGTGAGCCCCGTGATGAAGATCAGGCTGTCCTGGTCGTACCAGCGCGTCTCGTCGTGGGTGTTGTAGGTGGAGTTGCAGCCCGACGGGTCGTGGATGACCACCATGCCACCCAGCTCGAACAGCGCCGAGCAGGCTCCCGACACATCGCCGGTGTAGGTGGGAACGATGCGGTTTGTCCTTCTCATATGCAGCTCACGCATCCCAGTCCCTTGCGCGGCACCAGGTCGCGCGTGTCCTTCTCCTCTGCCCAGGCCTCGCGCATCAGGCGCGCCATGGTGCGCACGCCCGCAAAGCCCCACAGCCCCCCGCCAAAGACCATGTTCACGAAGTAGCCGCTCCCCGTAAACCAGGCAGCCTTGGGACCTATGGCCAGTGTCTTCTCGCCTCGCGTGCGCGGGGCCACCCGCAGGTCGGGGAGGATGGTCGACGAGAGCTGTAGCTCGGGCGCGTTAACACGCAGCCAGTCGAGCTCTGCCTCCTCCTCGCCATTCACACCGTCGAGGTACACCTCGCTCACGTTGAAGCCCTGCTCTATCAGTAGGCGTGCGAGGCCGAACGGGCGCGGGTGCACCACCGCATCTACGGCCACCGGCGCATCTCCCACCACAGCGCGCGTCTTTGCCAGCTCTGCCACGCAGGCTGCACGCTCGGCGGCAAAGTCGGGCACAGGCAAGTCCAGCGCTTGGCACAGGCGCAGTTCCTGCTGCTCTATCTCGTCGAAGGAGAAGGTCGACGGCAGATAGAGATGCTCTCTGCCCAGGCGCTCGGCCGTCTTGCGCGCGCCAAACTCGCCGTTGGGGAAGATTGAGACGAAGATGGCCGCCCGCGAGAGGCCCTTGAACTCCTCGTAGGTCGCGCAGTCGTGGATGCTCACCAGGCGCTTGCCGCCAGCGGCAAGCAGGGTACGCAGGTCGCTGTCAGCCTCGGGGGCAAACTCGCTGCCCAGCAGCGCCACAAGGCGCTCGTCGGGCTCGCAGGCCGGCAGCGGATCATACATCACCTTGCGCAGGCGCTTGTCGGGGATGAGGCGCCGCTTCGAAATGGGGTCCATCAGGGCCCGTACGAAATCTACCTGCGGGAACTCTTCCTCAAGCTTGCGATAGACGTGCGCGAGCGGCACGCCCAAAAACAGATGCGTGCACACCGGAAACACCAGCACGCAGGGAGGGAGCTTGCCGGCTGCCTCGAGCTTGTACAGCACGTCGCGGATGCCGTCGAGCGTGATTTGCTCCACCGTTCCGCGCGTGATGTCCTCCTCCTTGAGCACCACGCACGAGAAGCGGTCCTGGGCGCCCATCTCGGCAGCCGTCAGCACCACACCGCGCATGCAGTTGAGCGCGCACACATAGATCTGGTGCGCCTCGGGAACCAGCATGCCAATGTGCACGATGTTCCAGGTGCCATGCACCGGCGCATTGAATTCCAGCCCCGCTGGGAAGAGCGCGGCCGAGGTGGTCTCGCCCGCAGACACGACCGAAGGGCCCAAGCGCTTGAGCATGTGCGGTTCTCCTTCCGATGGGGTCAGTACGACGTGCGCCGTTTCAAAGGGGCGATACCCCTGTCCCCGAAAATGAGTCAAGTGCAGTGATATACGAGGGGCAAAAAAGGGCGTGTCCCTTAATTGCCCACCGAGTTAGCCGGTGCAGCCGGTTGTGGCGCCTGCGGTCCCTCAGCAGATGCGGGGCAGCAGCTCGCCGGTGGGTTGGGGCAGCAGGGTCTCGGAGCCAATCTCGGTCTTCATGACCACCCAGCCGGGACGCTCGTCGGTCACCTCGCCGATGATCGCGGCGCCCTGCGAGTTGGGGCACGCGCGCAGCGCCTCCACCAGCGCCGGTGCAACCTCCTGGGGCGCTATGACCACAAGCCTGCCCTCGCAGGCCAGGTAGAGCGGCTCCAGGCCCAGCATGCGGCAGACGCCGCCCACGGCCGGGTCGACGGGAATCGCCGTTGCGTCCAGGCGCACGCCCACGCCGCTCTGCGAGGCAATCTCGTAGAGCACCGTGCCCACACCGCCGCGCGTGGCATCGCGAATCACATGGATGTCCTTCGTCACGCCGAGCATCGCCTCGACGCTGTCCCACAGCGGCGCGCAGTCGGAGGTCACATCGGCCTCGATGCCGAAGTCGTCGCGCGCGAGCAGGATCGTGCAGCCATGGCGGCCCACATCACCAGTCACGATGATCGCATCGCCCGGCTTGGCCTTGGCACCTGCAGGCGCGGCGCCCGGGACCAACTCGCCCACGCCCGTGGTGGTGATGAACACGCCATCCACCTGGCCCTTGCCAGCCACCTTGGTGTCCCCTGCCACGAGGTTCACGCCAGATGCGGCGGCCGTGGCAGCCATGGCGTCGGCAATCTCGCGCAACTGCTCGAGCGGATAGCCCTCCTCGATAACAAACCCGCAGGTCAGATACAGCGGACGGGCACCCATGCACGCAAGGTCGTTCACCGTGCCACAGATGGAGAGCTTGCCGATGTTGCCCCCGGGGAAGAAGGACGGGCTCACGATGAAGCCGTCGGTGGACATGGCCATCTTCCCGCGGGGCGGCTCGAGCACCGCCGCATCGTCGGCCGTCAGCAGCGGGCTGTTGAAGCGGGTGGCAAACACCTCGTCAATCAGCTGTGCCGTCTGTCGGCCGCCCGCACCCATCGCCAGTGTTACCGTATCGCTCATAGCTCGTCTCCTCCGTACTGATAGAACGCAGAACAGGCTCCCTCGCCGCTTACCATGCAGGCGCCCACGGGATGCAGGGGCGTGCAGACCTTGCCAAACAGCGGGCAGGAAGCGGGCGTGATCTGCCCGCGCAGCACATCGCCGCAGCGGCAGCCCGGGTTGGGATGCCCCTCGATGTGAGGCATGTCAAACTTCTTGCGCGCGTCGTGGGCCACATAGGCTTCTCGCAGCTGCAGACCCGACTGCGCGATGACGCCCAGGCCGCGCCACTCGGCGTCGCAGGGCTCCATGACCTTCTCGATGAGGGCCACCGCGGCGGGCGTTCCCTCGGGCTTGACCACGCGCGGATAGGCGTTGACGAAAAAGGGCTTGCCCTCCCGTGCCTTCACCAGCGCCGCCGCCATGGCGGTGAGCAGCTCCTTTGCCGTGAAACCTGCCACCACGCCACTCACGCCCTGGGCCACCAGGTCCTCGCAGAGCTTGGTGCCGGTGATGGCATGGACGTGGCCGGGGTACAGGAAGACGTCCGCCGAGTCCTTGAGCGCCGCATAGGCATGGGGCATGGTCTTGTTGGCCACCAGCAGCGAGAAGTTGTCGACCCCCTGCTCGTGCGCCTGGTCTACCGCCAGGCAGGAGGCGGGCACCGTCGTCTCGAAGCCCACCGAGAGGAAGCAGACCTGCTCGTCGGGATGCGCCTTCGCGTACTCCAGCGCGTCGATGGGCGAATAGACCACCTGCACGCGCGCGCCCTCGGCACGGGCGGCAGCCAGGTTCTTGTCCGTGCCCGGCACACGCACCAGATCACCGAAGGTGGTGATGGTCACGCCGTGCTCGGCCAGCCAGATGGCCTCGTCGATGTAGCCCGTCGGCGTCACGCACACCGGGCACCCCGGGCCAGAGATCAGCTGCACCTGGGGCGGCAACAGCTTGCGGATGCCCAGGCGGAAGTTCTCGTGGGTGTGCGTGCCGCACACCTCCATGACGCGCAGGCTCGGCCCCTCGTAGGTGGCCAGAATCTGCGCGGCGCTCTTGCGTGCCGTGTCGCTCATGCCAGCAATGCCTCCATGACCTCGTCGGTCTCGTGCTCGTCCTCGTCGGTGATCTTGGCGATGGCAATGCCTGCATGCACCATCACATAGTCGCCCGGCTCGACGTCATTCAGCAGCTGCACCGAGATCTCCTTCTTGGCGCCACTCGCGTCGACCATAGCCATGCCGTCCTGGATGCGCACCACCTTCGCGCTCAAACCTACGCACATGCTCTTCTCCCTATCGTCTTTGCGCGGGGCACACCCCCCCCGCGGCACGTTTCCCTCAACCCCTGTCAAACCAAAACCGACAAGACACCTATCAGCCCGGGGCAATTAGGGGACACGCCCTTTTTTGCCCCTTGGGGCAAAAAAGGGCGTGTCCCCTAATTGCCCCTCATCGCCCAGGCGGCCACCACGGCCTGACCCAGCGCGATTCCTCCGTCGTTGGGAGGCACGAGGCTGTGCGTCAGCACCTCAAAGCCCCGCTCCCGCAGCATGCCCACCGAAAGCTCCAGCAGCAGCGTGTTCTGGTAGCACCCGCCGGTGAGTGCCACCACGCCTACGCCGCGCTCGCGGCGAACCCGCTCGCAGGCCGCCACAACCAGCTCCGCCAGGCCTTGGTGGAAGCGGTAAGCAAGCTGCTCTTTTGGCACGCCTGCGAACATCCCCTCAACCACCTCGTCGAACAGCGCCTGGGTGTTAAGCGTGAAGCGACCGTCACCCTCTGTGAGCGCATCCTGCGCGCCACGCGCGGCAGACGCGCGCGTGCCATCCGGGCAGCGCTCGGCGGCAAACTGCAGCTGCGTGGCCGCCTCGCCCTCGAAGGTCGAGATTCGCCTGATGCCCAGCACGGCGCTCACCGCATCGAAGAGGCGCCCGCAGCTCGTGGAGGCAACCGCATTCACGCCACGCTCGGCCATGGCCAGCACGACCTTGCCCTCGCCGCGCTCGCACAGCCCCAGCCGCACGGCCTCCTCCAGGGCGCGCCCCGCGTCGCGGCCGCTGCGCTCCCACAGCATGGCCAGCGCGATGCGCCAGCCCTCGCGCGACGAGAGGTCGCCACCCACCTGCACGAAGGGCGAGATGGCGCCCACGCGCTCAAAGCCCTGGTAGGTGGAGAGCAGAATCTCGCCGCCCCAGATGGTCGCGTCCTCGCCGTAGCCGGTGCCGTCAAACGACACGCCAATCACCGGCCCCTGTGCGTCGTTTTCGGCCATGCACGCCGCCACGTGCGCATAGTGATGCTGCACGCGCACCAGCGGCAGGGCGTGCCTCTCAGCCAGCTCCTCGGCCAGCACCGTCGAGTTGTAGCGCGGGTGCAGGTCGCACGCAACGACCTCCGGCTCAAACTCCAGCAGCGTGCGGAAGCGTTCGATGGCATCCTCGCAGGCGTGCACCGTGCGCACGTCCGAGAGGTCGCCCACGTAGGGCGAGGGGTACACCAGCTCGCCAGAGCCCAGCGCGAAGCTGTTCTTCAGCTCGCCGCCCACGGCCAGCACGCGCGTGCCCAGCCCGCCCGAGATCACAAACGGCAGCGGCGCCCATCCCCTCGAACGGCGCACCATGTAGGGCCTGTCCTCAAAGAGGTCCATCACCGTGTCGTCCGCACGCATGCGGATGATGCGGTCGTGGCTCAGAATCGCATCGCAGAGCGGGCCCAGCTGGCTGCGCGCGTCATCGTCGTCGCGGCAGATGGGTGCGCCGCTCTCGTTGGCGCTCGTCATCACCAGGCAGTCAGGCATGGCGATGCCGTCGTCGTAGTCGAACAGCAGCAGCTGAAGCGGCGCGTAGGGCAGCATGACGCCCAGCTTGGGATTGTCAGGCGCGCAGGCCTCGCACACCAGGCCGCCCGCGCGCTTGGGCAGCAGCAGGATGGGCTTCTGGTGGCCGGTGAGAATCTCATACGCCGCCTCGCTCACCTCGCACTCGCGCCGTGCGGCAGCTATGTCGCGCGCCATCACGGCGAAGGGCTTTGCCGAGCGACGCTTGCGCGTGCGCAGCAGCTCGACGGCTGCGGGGTTGGTGGCATCGCAGGCCAGATGGAACCCACCGATGCCCTTGATGGCAACCACGCCACCCTCGCTCAGGATGCGCCGGGCGCAGGTGATGGCCTCCCTGCCCCGCTCGGGGCGGTCGAGCAGGTAGACCGTGGGGCCACAGTCGTTGCAGCACACCGGCTGCGCGTCGTAGCGCCTGCTTGCGGGGCTGTAGTACTCCTCCGCGCAGGTGGGACACATGGGAAAGACGCGCATGCTGGTGCGCTCGCGGTCGTAGGGCAGCGCGTCGAGAATGGTCATGCGCGGCCCGCAGTTGGTGCAGTTGATGAAGGGGTGCAGGTAGCGGCGGTCGGCGGGGTCATACAGCTCGCGCTGGCAGTCCTCGCAGATGGCGAGGTCGGGCGAGATGAAGATCTCACCCTTGGTACGCTCGCTCTCCAC
>CACXFC010000200.1 GCA_902766835.1 uncultured Coriobacteriaceae bacterium
GCGGCTCCACTTGAGCGAGAAGCGCAGGCAATTGAAGCCCTCCTCGGCGCACAGGCGGATGTCTTCCTTGTAGTGATGATAGAAGTCGGAGGCAATGTGGCTGGGATAGTAGATATCGGGGTCGTCGACCAGGCAGACCTGGGCACCCTCGGGAAGGTCGCGTACGTCGCTGTGGAAGCACAGGGGAAGCTTGTCCCACGAACCATCCGGCATGCGGAACGTCACCTGACGCGGGACCTTGTGCGCACCGTTGGTCATGGCGTCAGCGGTGGAAAGGCCGGCACCTCCCTCAAAGACGCCACCCTCATACTGGTTCGATGCCGTGGCGCCACCCCAGAAGAAGTCCTTGCTAAAGCCCATGTTTCCTCCTTCGCTTCGCGGTCGCGCCAGACCACCCTCACGCGTGATGAGGCAGGACCGTCGACTTACGGTTACACGATATGGTACCAGCAAGGAGCCGCTGTTACTTCCATTGACCGATTAGTGAAGGTCAGCGGGCGGGAAGCGGAGTTAGGCGCTTATGTGCTGGAGGTGCCTGCGCAGCATGACGGCGACACCTGTGGCAAACCCACACATGTCGAGGAGCACGTCGCGCACCATGCCGGCACGCCCGGGCGTGAACAGCTGAATGGTCTCGTCAACGCAAGGCGCCATCACCCACAGGACAGCCAGCGGAACCAGCCCCTTCCACGCTCCCCCATCCGCACGCCTCGTGTCAAAGGCCTTCGTGCCGAGCGCGGCAAGGGCGGCATACTCGTTGAAGTGCGCCGCCTTGCGCACGATGTGGTCCATGAGGTGCGTGTCGGTTATGCCGAGCGGCGCCAGCCAGCCGCGTATGAGGTCTACGATGAAGAGGCTTTCCTTGGCAGAGTCGGTGGCCGGCATGGTGGAATGGCCCCAGATGACGCCGAGCCAAAGGACCAGCGCAACCCACCAGCCTATCCTTCGCCCGTCAAACCCATGCCCACGTAACGCCGTCATGCAAAGCTCCACTCGTCTAAGATGTACCGATAGCGCAAGCAACGATGGTAGCCCACTTTGCAAGGAGCCATGAGGTGAGCGAGGGATTCTTCGAGAGAACCTATGATATGGTGCGCCAGATCCCCGAGGGCAGGGTGGCCAGCTATGGCCAGATTGCCGCGATGCTCGGCGAGCCGAGGCGCGCCCGCTTTGTGGGCTTTGCCATGCATTCGAGCCCAGGGGTGGCCGGAGGCGTCCCCTGTCACCGCGTCGTCTTCAAAGATGGCAGGCTCGCGCCGGGCTTTGCCTTCGGCGGACCCGACGCGCAGCGCACGCTGCTTGAGGCGGAAGGCGTCATCTTCTTGCCCGACGGGCGCGTAGACATGGATTCGTGCAGCTGGGAAGCGTAGATTGCCGTAGGGTGTAGGTCCACGGGGGAAATTAAGGGACACGCCCTTTTTTGCCCCTTGGAGCAAAAAAGGGCGTATCCGTTAATTTCCCTTAGTTTCGTCCAAGAAAAGGCCGGGTTCCGCGCATGCGCATGAACCCGGCTTGCTTTCAACCGAATCTGTATCAGAAGCCCTACGCGCGCTTGGTGGCAATCACGTCCACGCCCGTGCCGGCAACGTTGGCCAAAACCACATCTCCAATCTCAAGGGGAGCTTGAGCCTTAACCTCCTTGAGGGCGAAGACCACGTCGAAGATCTTGTCCTTGGGGATGTCGGTCTTCGTCTTGACCGAAACCATGTGCTCGGTCTTGCTTCCCACCACCGGAACCGTCGTCGTCACGATGCGGCGGGGATTGGTGACCTCCTTGCGCCCGTACGCGTCGCCCCTGGGGCAGGTGTTTCCGGTGACGGAGACCACTTCCCCATCCTCAAGCGTCACGGTGAGGGGGCAGCCCATGGGGCAGTTGATGCAGATGAGCTCGCGAATCTCTGTAGCCATGGCCTACTCCTCCTCAAGCTTGACGGTGATCTGTGCAAGGCCCTCGCGCGCCAGTAGGTCTTCGCGCTTGAGCACTACCTGCTCCATCTCGCCGGGAGCCATGACGCGCTTCTTGCGATGTTGCACACGCTCGTCGTCGTAGTAGACGCTCACATAGCGATCGCAATACTCGTTTGCCACGCGGAAGCGCACGGTGAGCTTGTCAGCCATCTTCTGCGGGTCAACGAACGAGGGCACGGTGTAGCGCACGCCATCGGTGGCGACGACAGGCACGCCGCGCTCGGCAGCCCCGTCCTGCGCATCTTTGGCCATCGAGAAGTGGGCGGCCTGTGCGCCAGCCTCGGCCGCCTCCTGGCTCACGAAGTCCACCAGGTCATGAACGTGCAGCACGTTGCCGCAGGCAAACACGCCAGGGATGGAGGTCTGCAGACTCTGGTCGACGATGGGGCCGCGCGTGACGGGCGACAGCTCGACGCCCGCGGCACGCGAAAGCTCGTTTTCGGGCAGCAGACCCACCGAAAGCATGAGCGTGTCGCAGGGATAGCGCACCTCGGTACCCGGAATAGGCCGCATGCGCTCGTCCACCTCGGCGATGCTGACCGCCTCGACGCGGTCCTTGCCCTCCACGTCAACCACCGTATGCGAGAGCAGCAGGGGGATGCCGAAGTCATCGAGGCACTGCACGATGTTGCGCTTCAGGCCACCCGAATAGGGCATGACCTCGGCCACGCACACCACGTGCGCGCCTTCCAGGGTCATGCGGCGCGCCATGATGAGTCCGATGTCGCCCGAGCCCAGAATGACAACCTCGCGTCCCGGCATCTGTCCCTCGATGTTGACGAGGCGCTGCGCCGTGCCAGCCGAATACACGCCAGCCGGGCGGTAGCCAGGTGTTGCCAAGGCACCGCGCGGACGCTCGCGGCAGCCCATGGCCAGCACGACTGCGTCGGCTGCGATGGTGCGGATGCCGTCTGCGGCCGAGACCGTGGTAACCACGCGCTCGGGCGAGATGTCGAGCACCATGGTGCCCAGCCTGCAGGCAATGTCGAGCTCCTGGGCCTTCTGAATGAAACGCGCGGCATACTCGGGCCCCGTCAGCTCCTCCTTGAAGGTGTGGAGGCCGAAGCCGTTGTGGATGCACTGGTTGAGGATGCCGCCCAGCTGCACGTCGCGCTCGAGCACGAGCACGTCGTGCTGTCCAGCCTCGTATGCGGCGATGGCGGCGGCCAGGCCAGCCGGGCCTCCGCCCACGATTACCACTCCGTGATGCTCCATGACCTTGCTCACAGCTCCTCGCCTCCCTTCAAAGACGCAGCGGGTTGAGTGATGCGGTCCTTATTTGTGCCCACCACAAGCTCGGACCCCGGCCCGCGCTTGGTGATCTGGTCTGCGGAGACGCCCAGCTCGCGCTCTATGATCTCCATGATCTTGGGGGTGCAGAAGCCTCCCTGGCAGCGCCCCATGGTCGCGCTTGTGCGCCGCTTGATGGCGTCAAGCGATGTGGCCTGCGGCTTGCGGTGAATCGCATCGACGATCTGCGCCTCGCTCACGCGGCAGCAGCGGCAGATGATATTGCCGTACTGCGGGTTCTCGCGGCAGAGCTGGTCCCACTCGTCGAAGCTGGTTGCCATGAGGTTGACCACGCCGGGACGCGTGGGGTCGAAGGCGCCCTCGGGCTTGTGCGAGAGCTGCAGGCGGCGTGCCACCATGCCCGATACCATGACGCCGATGGCCGGCGCGCTGGTAAGGCCAGGGCTCTCGATGGCGGCGCAGTCAAAGAGCCCGGGCGCGCCCTCCATCTCGCCAATCACGAAGTCGTGCTTCTCCTGGTGCGCGCGCAGGCCCGCGAAGGTCGTGATCACCTCGCGCAGGGGCACGTCCTTCACGGTAAGCGAGCACTTGGAAACAACCTCGGCCAGGCCCTGTGCCGTGGTGTTGGTGGCCTCCTTGCTCTCCACGTCCTTGGCGGTGGGCCCCACGATGAGGTTGCCGTGCACGGTGGGCGACACCAGCACGCCCTTGCCCATTGAGGTGGGCAGCATGAAGACGGTGTGCCTCACATGCTGGCCCGCGGTGGTGTCAAGCAGGTAGTACTCGCCCTTGCGCGGCACGATGCGCAGCGGCTCGGCCGAAACGGTGGGGATGTCCTGCCCTGCGTCTGGCGCGCCGGCCAGGCCCGCAAAGCAATTGTGCAGCTCGTCGGCATACACGCCAGCGGCGTTGACCACGGCGCGCGCGGCAATGCGCTCGTCGCCGGCCACCACCTCAAAGCCGCCGTCGATTCTGCGCACGTCACTCACCGGCGCATTGAAGCGGAATTCGACGCCATTTGCCGCAGCGTTCTCCGCCAGGGCTACGGTGAGGCCGAAGGGGTCGACGATGCCGCCGGTAGGCGCCCAGAGTGCCGCCACGGCGGTGTCCGACACGTTCGGCTCGAGCTCGAGGAGCTCCTTGCGGTCGATGATGCGCAGGTCTGGAACGCCGTTCATGACGCCACGCTTGTAGAGCATCTCGAGGCCGGCCATATCGGCCTCGCTCACGCACACCACCAGCGAGCCAATGGGCAGCACGGCAAAGTTGAGCTCCTTGGCCCACTCGTACATGAGGCGGTTGCCCTCCACGTTGAGCTTTGCCATGAGCGAGCCCGGATCGGCGTCGAAGCCGGCATGAACGATGGCCGAGTTGGCCTTTGAGGTGCCGCAACACACGTCCTCTTCGCGCTCGACCACGCATACCGAGCAGTCGTAGCGCGCAAGCTCGCGGGCAATGGCGCACCCGGAGACGCCCGCCCCCACTATGACCACGTCATACATCTGTTTCCTCCCCTATGATGACGTTTCGCGATTGATGCCAATACGTTACCGTAAAAGGTGTGTCATGGGACGATGTTATCGGGGAGCAGTCTGTCACCATTTCAAAGGGGCAATTAAGGGCGTGTCCCTTAATTGCCCCCGGTGCGCGTTTATCCCATTCCCTCCCACTGCGAGGCGTAGAGATGCGCGTAGAAGCCGCCCTGCTCGAGAAGCTCTTCGTGGGTGCCGCGCTCGCTGATGACGCCATCTTGCATGACCAGGATGCAGTCGGCGTTGCGCACCGTCGAGAGGCGATGGGCCACCACCAGCGACGTGCGTCCCTCCATCATGCGGTCAAAGGCGTCCTGCACCTGAAGCTCGGTGCGCGTGTCGATGGAGCTCGTCGCCTCGTCTAGGAGCAAGATCGAGGGATCGGTGAGCATGACGCGCGCGATGCAGAGCAGCTGCCGCTGCCCCTGGCTGAGCGCGCCTCCCCCTTCGCCCACCATGGTGTCGTACCCCTGGGGGAGCTGCACGATGAACTTGTGGGCATGGGCCCGCCGCGCAGCCTCCTCCACCTGCTCGTCGGTGGCATCGGGGCGTCCGTAGCGGATGTTCTCGCGCACGGTACCCGAGAAGAGCCACGTGTCCTGCAAGACCATGCCGAAGGCCCCGCGCAGGCTCTTGCGGGAGCACTGCGCTATGTCGTGGCCGTCGATGCGGATGGACCCGCCCTTGAGGTCGTAGAAGCGTAGGAGCAGGTTGATGAGCGTGGTCTTGCCACACCCGGTGGGCCCTACCAGGGCAATGCGCTGGCCAGGGGCAGCGTGGAAGGTGATGTCGCGAAGCAGGGGGCGCGAGGGTTGGTAGCTGAAGTCAACCTGCCTGAAGTCGAGGTCGCCCGTGCAGTCCACAAGCTCGATCGCATCGGCGGCGTCAGGCTCCTCGCGCGGGGCATCGAGCAGCGCAAAGACCCGTCGCGCGGAGGCAAGGGCGGCCTGCAGCTGCGTCACCACACCGGAGATCTCGTTGAAGGGCTTCATGTACTGGTTCGAGTAGCTGAGGAAGCTCTGCACCTGGCCTACCGAGAGCGGCGAAGGCTGGCCCGTCACCACGCACAGGCAGCCCACGACGGCAACCACGGCATAGATGATGTTGTTGACGATGCGGGTCGAGGGGTTGGTTAGCGAGCTGACGAACTGCGCATGCTCGCCCGCCACAAAGAGTTTGGCATTGATGTCCTCGAAGCGCTTCTGGCAGCGCTCGCTCTGGGAGAACGACGTTATGAGGCGCTGGTTTGAGATGGTCTCCTCGGCATAGCCACCAAGCTGACCCTGCAGGGCCTGCTGAGCGGCAAAGCTCGCCGAGGACCGTTTGGCAATCTGGGAGGCAACGAGTATCGAGAGCGGGGTCAGCGCCATGACCACGAGCGCAACCGGCACTGACAGCGAGCACATGAACACGAGCGTTCCGACGATGGTCATGATGCCGCTGAAGAGCTGCGTGAGCCCCTGAAGGAGGCCGTCGCCCACCTGGTCCACGTCGCCTGCGATGCGTGCCAGCAGGTCGCCGTGCGGGTGCGTGTCGAAGAACGAGAGGGGCAGCCCCTTCAGGACGCGGAAGGAATCGTCGCGCAAGGCCCGTATCGTCTCGTACGAGAGCCTATTGGTGCAGGTTGTGCTCACCCATTGGCCAAGTGCGACCAGAGGAATCACCATCGCCAGGCGGGTTAGCGGC
This sequence comes from uncultured Coriobacteriaceae bacterium, assembly GCA_902766835.1. Lineage (GTDB taxonomy): Bacteria > Actinomycetota > Coriobacteriia > Coriobacteriales > Atopobiaceae > UBA1367. Next base: position 6,438 of record CACXFC010000200.1, read on the forward strand.
CCCCGCAGGGCAGCGAAGTTGACAGAGCCGGCCTCGACCATGCAGTCGATGGCCTCTCCGATGATGATGGGCACCCAGAGCTGCAGGGCCACCGAGACGGCAGACGCCACAAAGCCCAAGACAAGCAGGGGTTTCGACGGACCCATGTAGGCAAGCAGCCTGCGCATGACCTCGCGGGCGGTGTAGTGCTCCCCAACAAGGGCGCTCGCCTGGCGCGCATCGTCATCGGGGCCATCGTTCTTGATGACCGCCATGCTGCCGCCGCTGAGTGCGGATCCCGAATAGAGGTTGGCCATCAGTTGTCCACCTCCTCTGCCTTGAGCTGCGAGAGACAGATCTCGCGGTAGATCGGGCACGTCCTCACGAGCTCATCATGGGTTCCCAGCCCTGCCATCTGGCCGTGGTCGAGGACGAGAATCTGGTCGGACCCCATGACCGCGGCCACGCGCTGGCTGATCACGACGGTTGTCGGGCGGTCGGACAGCTCCTTCAGCGCATGCCTCAGGCGGGCATCAGTTGCGTAGTCCAGCGCTGAGGCGGCATCGTCTAACACGATGACCTGCGGAGATCCAACAAGGGCACGCGCTATCGTCAGGCGCTGGCGCTGGCCACCCGAGAAGTTGACGCCGCCCGCCTCAACGGGTGCGTCGAGGCCTCCCTCCTTCTCGCGCACGAAGTCTTGGGCCTGTGCCGTGGCCAAAGCCTGCCACAGCTCGTCGTCAGAAGCCTCAAGCTTCCTCCAGCTCAGGTTCGACCTTATGGTTCCCGAAAGCAGCGACGCGCGCTGAGGCACGCTCGACACGGTCTTGCGCAGCGAGTCGAGCCTCGCATGGCGAATATCCACCCCGTTGACGCGGATGATGCCCTGCGTTGGGTCGTAGAGCCTGGTACAGAGCGCCGAGAGCGTCGACTTGCCCGAGCCGGTGCCGCCGATGATGCCCAAGGTCTCCCCCGGTGCCAGAGCGAAGCTCACGTTGCCAAGGGCCGCGCTTTGTCCGCCATAGGTGAACGAGACATTCTCGAAGGAAAGCGCTGGTGTCCCCGGAGCCGGGGCCGCAGGCAGCTCGACGGCGTCTGACGCCTCCGCAACCTCCGGCGAGGTGTTCAGCACCTCCATGATCCTTGTGGCAGATGCTGACCCACGCGTGAACACGACCACGAGGTTTGCCACATAGCCGATCGACACCAACACCTGCGTCATGTAGTTTACAAAGGCAATGACCTCGCCCTGCGTCAGGCTTCCCGCATCTATGCGGACCGAGCCCGCCCAGAGGATGGCCACCACGCCAAGGTTCATGATGAGGTAGGTGGAGGGATTGAGCAGGGCCGAGAGCTTTCCCACCGCAATCGAGGTGTCTGCCTGGTCGCGCGAGGCGCTCACGAAGCGCTCGTCCTCATGCTCCTCGCGGCCAAAGGCCCTTACCACCCGCACGCCCTCGAGGTTCTCGCGCGCAATGCGAGAGATGCCGTCCAGCTTCTCCTGGATGGCCCTGAACAGCGGTATGGAGCGGCTCATGACCACCCAGAAGACCAGCGCGATGGAGACGGCGCAGACCGCCAACACAGCTCCGAGCCGCAGGTCTATGGACATGGCGGCAACGATGGAGCCAATGGCGATGAACGGCCAGCGGATGAGCATGCGGATGCCCATGGCAATGGCCACCTGGACCTGATTAACATCGTTGGTGACGCGCGTGACCAGCGACGGCGTGCCAAAGCGGTCAAGGTCTGCCGCACCAAGCTCTCCCACCTTGGCATAGAGGGCATTGCGTATGTCGGTGCCCATTCCCTGGGAGACCGTTGCCGCAAGGCGCTGGCACACGAAGGTGAAGCCATAACCCACCACCGCAAGCAAGACGAGGAGGGCGCCCAGCCTCACCACAAGCGCCATGTCGTGCGCAGCTACGCCCGCGTCTATCATGCGGGCCACAATCATGGGCGTCAGAAGGTCGAATATGACCTCCACGACCTTGCAGATAGTTCCCACGATCGCCTTATTGCGAAAGGGTGGGAGGAAGCGTCTGAGCAGGCTAAGCATGGTCATTCGCCCAATCGTTCGGAGAGCTCGAGCCATTCGGTTTCCAGCTCTTCAAGCTCCTGTTCGGCAGCGGATATTTCCTCCTGCTTATTCAGCAAGGCCTGATAGTCTGTACTATCAATGTTGAGAAGTTCCTCGCGAAGGACTTGAGGTCTACTTGATAGTTTATCCAGCTTTCTTGAGATGGCATCAAAACGTTTCTTGAGGGTTCTACGCTCGATGTTCGTAAGGTTGCTTGAGGGTGCTTGAGTATCATTCACCGTTGATGTGTCTAGTTTAGATGAACCTGACGTTGAAGGTTTCAACACTCTATCAACACGAGCTTGAGCCTCATTACTTGCATCAAGAAGCCTGAGATATTCATCTACCCCGCCTGGGACGTGACGAACCTCGCCGCCTATGAGGGCAAACTGGTCGTCGGTAACGCGTTCCATAAGGTAGCGATCATGGCTCACCAGAAGCAGCGTGCCTGGCCAGGTGTCGAGCAGGTCCTCAAGCACAGCAAGCATATCGGTGTCGAGGTCGTTACCCGGCTCGTCAAGCACCAGGACGTTTGGCTCCTCCATCAGCACGCAGAGTATGGCGAGGCGCCTGCGCTGTCCGCCTGAGAGGTCCTTGATGAAGGTGGGGAACTCACGCCGTTCGAAGCCAAGCCGCTCCAGGAGCTGTTCGGGCGTCTGTGGTTTGCCATCCACGTTGAGGTAGCGCTTGTAGCTTGCCAGCAGCTCGGATACACGCCAGTCGTCATACTGAGAGAGGCCATCCAGCTGCTGCGAGAGCACGCCAAAGTGCACCGACGCGCCAATCTTCAGCACACCGGCGCTAGGAGGCAGAGCGCCTGTCATGGCCTTGAGCAGCGTCGTCTTTCCGGCGCCATTCTCGCCCAGGATGCCATAGCGGTCCCCAGGTCCAATGAGCCAGTCGACGTTATGGATTATCTCGTACTCTCCATAGCCGACGCTCACGTTATGCATCTCGATGACCTGCTTGCCCAAACGCCCCACGGCCATGCGCTTGAGCTCGATGGGGTTGCGCAGCGGTGGGTCGTTGGCGATCAGCTCCATGGCGGCATCAATGCGGAACTTTGGCTTGCTCGTGCGGGCCTTGGCGCCATGGGCAAGCCAATTGAGCTCCTTGCGTAGCATGTTCTGCCGGCGCTCCTCCATGACGGCAGCCTGCCGCTGGCGCTCCACGCGCTGCTGGATATAGGCTGAGTAGCCGCCCTCGAAGGGATCGATCTGCCCGTCGTGGACCTCCCACATATGCTCGCAGACCTCATCGAGGAACCAGCGGTCGTGCGTCACGATCAGAAGGGCCCCTTGCCCTGGCTGCCACCTGCGCTTGAGGTGGTTGGCCAGCCATCGTATAGCATGGAGGTCGAGGTGGTTGGTGGGCTCGTCCATGAGCAGAACGTCCCAGTTGCCCACCAGCACGCGCGCAAGGTCTGCGCGACGCCGCTGGCCGCCCGAGAGCTCGCCCACAAGCCCGTTCCAGTCTATGTCAACTAGAAGCTCGTTGATGATCGAGCGTATGGTGGGGTCCGATGCCCAGACGTATTCGGGCAGGTCACCCACCACCGCATGGCACACCGTGTCAGTATCGGAAAGATGGTCTTCCTGGCCGATCATGCCCACTTCGATGTTGTTGCGATAGGTGATGGAGCCCGCATCCGGCGTAATGCTGTGGGCCACCAGCTCAAGCAGGGTCGACTTACCGTCGCCGTTTCTGCCCACGATGCCAATGCGCTCGCCCTCGTTTATGCCAATGGTCTGGTCCACCAGCACCTTTTTGCCGGGCCACTCATGCGACACCCGTTCCAGTCCAATGAGGATTCCCATCAGATAACACTCTCCCCTGCCAACCTGCGAAGGGTGGCAATCTCCTGCGCGTAACCATCAAGGTCGTTGGGCGTCTCAAGCACCATGGGCAGATGCGAGAGGCGCTCGTCGCATACGATGCGCTCGAAGCAGGAGAGTCCCAGATGGCCCTCCCCCAGCTTCTCGTGTCGGTCCTTGTGGGCCCCACAGGGATTCTTCGAGTCGTTGAGATGCAGGGCGCACAGGCGCTCCATCCCAATGACGTGGTCGAATTCGTCCAGCACGCCGTCGAGGTCGCCGGCAATGTCATAGCCCGCGTCACTCACGTGACAGGTGTCCAGGCAGACGCCCAGCAGCTCGTCATGCTCCGTCCCATCGATGATGCGAGCCAGCTCCTCGAAGGTACGTCCTACCTCGCTGCCCTTGCCGGCCATGGTCTCGAGCAGCACCATGGTCGACTGGCCGGGCACCAGCACCTCGTTGAGCCCCTCGCAAATGAGCCTGATGCCCTCGTCCGCGCCTTGCTTGACGTGGCTTCCGGGGTGGAAGTTGTAGTAGTTGCCCGGCAGGCTCTCCATGCGCTCGAGGTCGCCTCTCATGGCACGCCGTGCGAAGTCCACCGTCTCGGCCTTCGCCGAGCAGAGGTTCATCGTGTAGGGGGCATGGGCCACAAGGCGCCCAAAGCCATGCTCAGCCATGAGGTCTCGCAGTGCGTGGACATCATCTGGGTCAAGCGCCTTCGCGTTGCCACCCCGGGGGTTGCGCGTGAAGAACGCGAAGGTTGTGGCGCCTATCTCAAGCGCCGTGCGCCCCATCTGCGCATACCCGCCACTGGTTGAGAGGTGACACCCCAGCGCTCGTCTGACGCTCATGCACGCTCGCCAAGGAGGTGTGCCAGCCGGTCGATGATGGCGTGGGCCACCTCGGGCAGCGGCATGGTCTCAAGCTCCTCCACCCCGTCAGCCGAGACGAACGAAATCTTGCTCGTGTCAGCCCCAAAGGTGGAGTCCTTGCGCGACACGTCGTTGGCAACGATGAGGTCGCAGCCCTTGCGCGCGAGCTTGGCCTGGGCATAGGCAATGAGGTCGTTGGTCTCTGCGGCAAAGCCAATGACCACCCGCTCGCCCTTGCGCGCGGAAAGCGCCGCGAGGATGTCTTCGGTTTCCACGAGCTCGATGATGTCGAGGCGTTCCACCGACTTCTTGAGCTTGTGATCGGCCTTGCGCTTGGGCGTGTAGTCGGCAACGGCCGCCGTGCAGATGGCTGCGTCGGCTCCCTCGAAGGCCTCAAGCGACGCCTCGAGCATCTGGGCCGCAGACACCACCGGAATGACCTCGGCACCCGCCGGGGCCTCGATGGACACGGGCCCCGAGACAAGCCTCACCTTGGCGCCACGAGCCAGAGCCTCCGTGGCTATGGCATAGCCCATCTTGCCTGTCGAGGCGTTTGCAATGAAGCGAACCGGATCGATGGCCTCGCGCGTGGGACCCGCATTGATCACGATGGTCTTGCCCGCCAGGTCTTGGGGCCGGCTTGCCCCCTTTGCCACCTGCAACACGGCATTGGCAATGTCTTCCACGGGGGCCAGCTTGCCCTCTCCGATGTCTCCGCAGGCAAGAAGCCCTGTGTCGGGCATCACCACGTGCACGCCACGATCGCGCAGCACCTGCACGTTGGCCTGGGTGGCCGCGTTCTTCCACATGCGCACGTTCATGGCGGGGGCCACGAGCACGGGGCAGTCGCAGGCAAGAAGCGTTGCGGTTAGGGCGTCGTCGGCTATGCCTGCCACCATCTTCGCCATCACGTTGCCCGTCGCTGGGCAGACGACTGCTACATCCGCCCAGTCGGAGAAGGTAATGTGCGCTATGGGATCGTCATTCTCCTCGAAGAGGTCGACCAGCACCTTCTCGTGCGTCAGGGCCTCGAAGGTGATTGGCCCCACAAACTCGCAGGCGGCCTTCGTCATGGCCACACGCACCGCGCATCCCGCCTTCTGGAGGCTGCGCACCAGCTCGCAGGCCTTGTAGGCGGCGATGCCGCCACTTACGCAAACCAGGACGTTACTCATCTACAAGCGCTCCTTCGGTCACAAGCATGCGATGGCAGTAGGGGCACTCGGTGATGATGGGCCCACGCATGAGCTCGCCGAAGATGCCCTGCTGCAGCTTCACGCGGCAGGTGGTGGGCATGTTGCCCCTCAGGCGCTCGACGGCAAGGCCGCCAAAGCGCTTGGAAGCCAGCGCATAGCGCTGCGCCACATCCGCCGATATGTTGGCCAGGGTTGCCTTGCGCTCGGCGGCAAGCATGCGCACACGGGCCATGAGGTCCGCCGAGCTGCGCTCATAGGCTTCCTGCTGGGCAGCCTGCTCCTCGTCGAGCCTCTTGCCCAGATCGATTGCGTTCTGCTCGGCCTTGAGGAGCTTCTCGAGGTTGCTCTCGAGCTCGCTGTGCTTGAACTCAAGCTTCTCGAGCTGCTTTGCCAGAGCCGTCAGGTGGGCCTCAAGGTCGCGCACGCCCCGGAAGTCCTGCGCACGGCCCTGCGCCTCAGACTGCACCTCGCTCACCCTGCGTTCCGTCTTCTGGTGGGCCGCCTCGTTGTCCTCGAGGTCAATCTCGGCGTCCTTGCGCTTGCCGATAATGACCTTCATCTTGCCCGCAAGGTTCTTCTTGGCCGCCTTGATGGCCGCGAGCTTCTTCTGCTGCGGCATGGCATCAAGCTGGCCCTTCAGACGCATCAGCTCGAGGTCAATCTCTTGAAGTCTGAGCAAAGACTGCGATTCGGTACTCATGGACGTATGCTCCTTCGGTTTGCTAATGACGTCTACGGCGCCTTGCGATGGCAATGAGCGCCTCGGAGAATTGATGTAGCTCTGCGGGTGATACGCGCTCGTCAAACGAGATGCGCAGGCTGCAGAGGGCCTGGTCGCGCGGGATGCCCATGGCAAGCAGGACATGGCTTGCATCGAGCGAACCCGACGAGCAGGCCGATGCCGCCGAGACCTCGAACCCCGCCTGGTCGCACTCGAGCACGAGCGTCTCGGAGTCAACCCCCTCCACCAGGATGTTGACCACGCCGGCAAGGCGATCCTCCCACCCCAGCAGCTCGAAGGGGATGGTCGGCGAGATGCCCGCCCCGCTCGCGCAAAGCTCGTCGAGCATGGCCTGCGCGTGCGCGCTGACCTCGGCCCTGCGCTCCTCAAGATGCGCCGCGCAGTCGGTAGCTGCCGCGGCAAAGGCCAGGGCACCACAGACGTCCTGTGTGCCGGCACGCCTGCCCTGCTCCTGCCCACCGCCAAAGCTCTGGGGGCGAATGCGCACGCGCTGCCGACAGGCAAGCGCGCCCACCCCTACGGGACCGCCTATCTTATGGGCGGCGATGCTCACCGCATCGACGTCGGCAAGCTGCAGGGGGATGCGCCCGAAGGCCTGAACAGCATCGGTGTGCATGAGCGCACCCGCCTTGTGGGCGAGGCGCGCCACCTCCCCCACGGGCTGGATGGCGCCCGTCTCGTTGTTGGCGCTCATGATCGACACAAGGGCGACGTCGCGGCCCAACAGGGGCTCCACAGAGGCAGCCTCAACCACGCCGCTTCGGTCAGGTGCGGCCTCCACGACCTCAAAGCCGCGTGCCTTGAGGACCGGTGCCACGTCAAGCACCGAATCGTGCTCGATGGCAGAGAGGATCACCTTGGTGCGCACGCGGTCCTGAGCACGCATACCCTCGGCAAGGCCCAGAAGCGCGAGGTTGTTCGACTCGGTGCCGCCAGAGGTGAAGGTGATGTCGGTGGGCCTGAAGCCGCCCCCAAGGCAGCGGACGAGGTCACGTCGTGCGGCGTCAAGCGCTCGCGCCGCCTGCCGGCCCATGGTGTGCAGCGAGTTTGGGTTGGCACCCGCATAGGGCGCCTCCTCGTAGGCTTGCTGCGCAGCGCGGGCCACATCAGACAGGGGCGCCGAGGCGGCATAGTCTAGATAGGTGAAGGAGGAGGGCATTGCTAGGACCTCCTGTTGAGGCCACGCTCGCCCGCAGACCGGATGTCGGCAATTGCCGCGGCAGGGTCGGCGGCCTTGAAGACGGAGCTTCCCGCAACCAGGATGTTCGCGCCGCAGTGCACGATGCGCTCCGCATTGTTCACCCCCACGCCGCCGTCAACCTCTACGACGGGCGATACACCATGCTCGGCCGCCATGCGGCGAATCTGACGCAGCTTGCGGTAGGTGCTGTCGATGAAGGTCTGTCCCCCGAAGCCCGGGTTTACGCTCATGACCAAGACCATGTCGACCTCGTCGATCAGGCTCTCGAGGGCTGCGGCGGGCGTTCCGGGGTTAAGGGCGATGGCCGCCTTGGCACCATGCTCCTTGATGGCGTACAGGGTCCTGTGCGCATGCAGCTGCGCCTCGTAATGGAACGAGACAATGTCTGCGCCAGCGGAAAGGTAGGCACCCACGCGACGGTCGGGGTCACAGATCATGAGATGCACGTCGATGGGCAGATCCGTCTCTTCCTTGAGCTGGGCCAGAAGACCCGGGCCAAAGGTGAGATTGGGGACGAACACGCCGTCCATGACATCGAAGTGGATGTAGTCTGCCGTCTTAATCAGTTCGATCTGCTCTGCCAGCCTCAGCTGGTCGGCCGCAAGGATCGAGGGTGCGATACGCACGTCAGAGAGCATGTGAATCCCCTATTCGTTTGTTGAGCGGGCATTGTGCCCGCCCATCAGTACAGCTCATGAAACTTGTAACAGAATAGCGCAAAGGGCCAGCAAAGGCAGCCTGCGCCGCCAGATTCTTGGTGCTTCACCAGCTGCCCGCCAGCCCTTGCGTTTCTAGGACTTCTTGTGCAGCGAGAAAGGACGCTCGGTGCCGGTGCGCAGGCGCTTGATGTTCTCGCGGTGCGACCAGATGACCAAGGCGGCCACCACCACGGTGGGGGCAAGCGCCTGGGGCGTGAAGTCAAACACGAACGCCCACACCGGAAGTGCTATGGCCGCACAGATCGAGCCGAGCGACACGTAGTGGCTCGGAATGGCCACGATCAGGAACACCGCAAAGGCCAGAAGCGCCACGGGCCAGCACAGGCCCAAGCCGGCACCGAGGCCCACCGAGATGCCCTTGCCGCCATGGAAGCCCAGCCATGGCGAGAAGACGTGGCCAAGCACGCAGGCAGCCCACACCATCGAAGCGCACCATCCCAGCTCCTGCTGGGGCGCCGTCAGGGCCCAGTTGCCACCCAGGCAAAGCTTGGCAATCACCAGGCGGGACAGCAGCACGCAGACCGTGCCCTTCAGCACGTCGAGAGCAAAGGTGATGGCAGCGGCCTTTCCTCCCACGGTGCGGGCGACGTTTGTCATGCCAATGTTGCCCGAGCCGGCCTTGCGCACGTCAACGCCCTGCGTGCGCGCGACGATCAGGCCGAAGGGAATGCCGCAGATGCAAAAGGACACGATCATGCACAGAAGGGTCACCACATAGGGACTCATGACTAGTCATCCTTTCGGCGGAACTTCAGCCTGATGGGCGTGCCCTCAAGCTCGAAGGTCTCGCGCAGACGATTCTCGAGATAGCGCTCGTAATTGTCGTCCACAAGGTCGGGTGCGTTGCACCAGAAGGTGAAGACCGGCGGCTTCGTTCCGGTCTGCGTGGCGTACTGCAGGCGCAGACGACGCTTTCCCGAGCTTACGGTATGGCCGCTCTCGCGCAGGGCTGCCAAGAAGTCATTAAGCGCAGAAGTCTTTATCTGTGCGTTGTGCGCTTCGGCGGCACGCACCGTGGTGGCAAACACGCGGTCGATGGCGCGACCCGTGAGTGCCGACGTGGTGATGGCAGGCGCCCAGGTGGCAAAGGTCATGCGCTTGTCCAGCGAGTTCTGAATCTCCTCGCGCTGATGGGCGTCGGTCACCAGATCCCACTTGTTCAGCACGATGACGAGGGCGCATCCGCGGTCGATGGCCATGCCGGCAAGCTTCTGGTCCTGCTCGGTCAGGCCCACCGAACAGTCAACTACCAGCAGGGCGACCTCGGCCCTGTCCATTGCCTCCAGGCCGCGCACGAGGCTGTAGTACTCCACATCCTCGTGGACCTGGGTCTTCTTGCGCATGCCAGCGGTGTCCACCAGCCTGAAGCGGTAGTCCTTCCACTGGACGATGGTGTCGATGGCATCGCGGGTGGTGCCCGCCACGTCGCTTACGATGGCACGGTTCTTGCCCGAGAGACGGTTTACCAGCGATGACTTGCCCACGTTGGGGCGTCCGATGATGGCGACAGAAAGCGCGTCGTCATCCTCGTCGACACCCTCGTCCTCGGTCGGCTCGGGCAGGGCGGAGACGATGTCGTCAAGCAGGTCGCCCGTACCATGGCCATGACCAGCGGAGATGGCACGCGGCTCGCCGACTCCCAGCGAGTAGTAGTCCCAGGTGGCCAGCTCGCTGTCGGGGTTGTCGAGCTTGTTCACGCACAGGAAGACGGGCTTGTCGGTCTTGCGCACCACGCGCGCGACTTCCTCGTCCTCGTCGGTGACCCCCACGGTGCCATCGACGACGAACACGATGACGTCGGCCTCGTCGCATGCGGCGAGGGCCTGCTCGCGGATGCGCGGGGCAAAGGTGTCCTTGCTCTTGAGCGACTCGATGCCGCCCGTGTCGATGAGGACGAACTCACGGCCGTTCCAGTCGGTCGTATGGTACGAGCGGTCGCGCGTCACGCCACGGGACTCGTGCACGATGGCGTCGCGATGCTCGGCAAGGCGATTGACAAGGGTGGACTTGCCCACGTTCGGGCGTCCCACCACAGCAACTATTGGCTTAGGCATAACACTTCCTTCCAGCATATAGAGCTGAATTAGCATACCATGCGCACGCAGCCATGCAGCTTGCGCGCCCTTTTCAGACACGGGTACCACACAGGTAAGGGCAACTAGGGGACACGCCCTTTTTTGCCCCGCGGGGCAAAAAAGGGCGTGTCCCCTAGTTGCCCCTCAGCATACGCAGGTCAGTCGCAGTCGCATACCGCTTCCCTCAGGGAGGCAATCACGGCGTGCGGGGTCGTATGCGCAACCACCACCTGCGCGCCACGCGCCTCGAGGGTCTCCTCGATGTGTGCGCGCGTATCGCCATCCAAGGTCACCTGATCGAAGTTGAACATGACCTCGGGGAGAACCACCACCGTATGGGCAAGGTCCTCAGGCAGCTGGGCAAGCAGGTCACACGACACGATGAGGCCCGTCACATTGACGTCGCCGCCGTAGTAGTCGTTGCGTATGGGATGGGCCGCCACCCCAAGCTCGTCGGTGCCAACTACGCAAGCCCACCGCTCGCACAGGTCGCGCACCACACCTGCGGCAGCCTCGCCGCACACCAACAGCACGCGCAGCCCTTTGCGCCGAAGCGCGTCGTAGATTGCCTGCAGCTCGTCGGCCGATTGCCCGCACAGCTCCGCGGAATCGTCCAAGAAGCTACGGAGCATACCAATGCCGTCATAGAACTGCGGATAGCCATCGTAGGTCTCGGCCGGCGGGACGGGCAGGTCGGCGTCGAGGTAGAACTCGTCCGAGAGCTGGAAGCGCGTTATGCCATAGCGCTCGCGGGCGCGGCGCTGATAGGGCTCGATGAGCTTGATGACCTCGCGCGATGCCTGCGCGTCCTCGGAAAAGGAGGACGAGAAGCGCCGCGAGAACTTGGTGTAGCCCATGGGTACCAGCGCGAGCGAGGTAAAGCTCTCGTGGGACTCAACCCAGTCGAGCGTGCGGTGCAGCTCTTCCCCATCGTTGATGCCCAGGCACAAAACGATCTGCCCATGCACCTCGATACCAGCGTCAAGCAGGCGCTCCAGCACCTCTATGCCCCGCGCCGCGTGGCGGCCGATGAGCGAGCGGCGCACGTCCGGCGATATGGCATGCAGCGACACGTTCATGGGCTCGAGCCGGCAGCGGATGATGCGCTCGACCTCCTCGTCGCTCACGTTTGTGAGCGTCACGAAGTTGCCCTGCAGAAACGAGAGGCGGTAGTCGTCGTCTCGCAGCATGAGGGATGCACGCGCATCCTCGGGCAGCATGGCCATGAAGCAGAACTGACAGGCGTTCACGCAGGTCCGTATGCCATCGAACAGCACGTCGGTGAAGTCGATGCCCCAGTCCTGTCCTGGCTCGCGATAGAGCGTCGCGGCATACGTCTCGTCGTCCTCGGGAACGTAGACGTCAAGCTCGGCTACCTCGCCGTCGGCCTCCCAGCGCCAGTCGATTATGTCGCGCAGCTCCACACCGTTGACGGCATCGATGCGCATGCCCACCTCGATGCCGGCGTCATCTGCCGGGCTGCCCGGCTCGACCGCCGCCACCCAGGCGCCGTCTGCCTGGGGCTTTGTGGAAGCGTAGTCCGCACGCTTCGATGACTTCGAGGTGCCGCCGTCCATGGCTAGCCCGCCAGCCCTGCGATGGCCTGCCGAACCACCTCTATCTGGGATGCGGGCGTTGAGGCGCCCGCGGTGATGCCAATGCGCCGCGCGCCCTCAAACCAAGAGCCTTGAAGCTCGTCAGGGGTCTCGATGTGGTGGGTGCCTGCGCAATGCTGTCGGGCGATGTCGGCCAAGTGAGTCGTGTTGGCGGAGTTCTTGCCACCCACAACGACCATCACGTCAACGGTCTTGGCGAGGCGCGCGCAGGCGCCCTGGTGGCCCGCGGTTGCCTCGCAGATGGTGTTATGCACCCGCAGCTCGTCCACGCGGCACGCAAGCTGCGCAACCACGCCGGCGAGCACGTCTTTGGCCAGGGTAGTCTGCACCACGACGCCCACCTTCTTGGCAAGCTCAAGATCGGCCACCTGTTCAGCGTTCTCGACGATTGTGGCTGCCTTGAGGTGACCCATGGTCCCCTCGACCTCGGGGTGCCCCTTCTCCCCCACCACAATCACCTGATAGCCATCGCGCTCGAGGCGCTCGGCCACCCTGTGCACGCGCTTCACAAAGGGGCAGGTGGCATCTAACACCTTGGCACCCGCGTCGTGGGCTGCCTGCTCCACCTCGGGCGTGACGCCGTGGGTGCGCAGCACGAGCGTCGAGCCCGCAGGCACCGCGGCGTCCTCGGTTACCGCAACGCCGCGCGCCTCAAGCTCCGCCACAACCTGCGGGTTATGGATGAGGGGCCCCAAGGTGAAGACGGGGCCATCGGCCTGCTCTGCGGTGCGCAGAACCAAGTCCAGCGCGCGCTCGACGCCATAGCAGGCGCCTGCCTCGTCGGCCACGATAATCTCTGCCATGGGGCACCTCCCTAACCGTTCGAATGGTGGCTATTCCTTGCCCGGATGCGCAGCTCGAAGCTCGTCGCGCAGGGCATACACGCGCTCCATGCCCACACGCTCCATCTCCTCGGTGCGTTCGCGACGCCCGGAAGAGGTCATCTCGCTCCACTCCACGCAGTCGCCAGCCTTGAAGTAGATGCGCTGGAACAGGCGGATGAACTTCTTGCCGGGGCGAATGATGTTGCGGGCGCCCACAACGGCCATGGGCTGCACGGGCACCTTGGCCATGCGGGCCATCAGCGCGAAGCCGCCGTGCACCTCAACTTCCTGATCCTCGCTCTTGATGCGTGTTCCCTCGGGAAACACCAGCACGCTCTCGCCGCGCTTCATGCAGTTGACCGCACGCCTGACGGCCTTGATGTCCGCGGTCCCTCGGTCTACCGGAATGCCGCCCACCCGTGGCAGCAGCCAGGCAAGAAACTTGTTGTTGTCAAATTCGCTCTTGTAGATGGGACGCACGTGGATGCCCCTGAACCACATCGAGACGGAGGGAATGACCGTCTCGAAGAACGAGACGTGGTTCATGATGATCATGCGACCCCTGCGGTCGTTCCAGAGCTTCTCGCCATCTTCGATGCGCCAGGGAAGAAGCAGCTTCGATACCGCGCCAACGGCACAGATGACCACGGCCAGGACGATCTTCGCCGAAAGGGGGAACTCGTCCATCGCGGTGTCGAAGTAGTCGTCTCTCGTGAACGTCTTCTTTTCGCTCATGGTCTACCTCGCGTTGTCTATCAGTTCCATGACCTTGGCCACCACCTCGTCCACGCCAAGGTTCGACGAGTCGATGTGGTGCGCGTCCTCGGCCGCACGCAGAGGCGCCTCCTTGCGAGTGGAATCGTATGCGTCCCGGCGCTTGATGTCGGCAAGAATGGCCTCCTCGCTAGCCTTGTCGGTGGCCACCACATTGCCCGTGGCCGCATCCCCGCCCTGGCGCTGCACGGCACGCCGGTGTGCACGCGCGGAGGCGTCAGCCGTCAGGAACACCTTCACCTCGGCTGCAGGGAAGACCACTGTGCCAATGTCGCGCCCCTCGGCCACGATGTCGCCCTTCTTTGCCACCTCGCGCTGCAGCTCGACCATGGCGCTACGCACCTCGGCTATGGCAGAGACGGGAGAGACGGCGCGGTCGACCTCGGGGGTGCGGATGTCGGCGGTCACGTCCTCGCCGTCAAGCAGGACCGTCTGGCCACCCTCGCGGGGCAGAAACTCGATGGATATGCTGCGCGCAACGTCGGTCACCGCGCCCTCGTCGGCAACGTCGACGCCGCGGCGCAGGCATGCGAGCGTCACGCAGCGATACATCGCGCCGGTGTCCAGATAGGTGAACCCGCACTTCTTGGCTATGGCGTGCGCCACGGTGGACTTTCCCGAACCGGCCGGTCCGTCTATGGCAACAATCATGAAAACCTCCTCAGGCGGTTGTTTGCAATCGTGTTCTCTAGTGCCTGCCTTGCGCCACGAGCGCCTCGATGTCGGCACGCTCGCGCTCTGTGAGCTCGCGCCAGCAACCGCTGGACACCTCTCCCAGGCCAATGGGGCCAAACTCATCGCGGTGCAGGCGAATGACCTCATGTCCGATGGCCTTCAGCATCCGCTTTACCTGGTGCTTCTTGCCCTCGTGAATCCGTAGCCCCACAACGCTGTGTCCATAGGGCACGCCTTCTGGCGCCACGGGAAGCGCCTGCTGGTCGTGCCCGTCGAGAATCTCGATGTGGGCGGGTTGCGCCACGCTGTCGTCGATGGGCACGCCCTTGCGTATTCTTTCCAGCTCCCCGTGCGTGGGAACGCCGCGCACCAGGGCCACATAGTGCTTCCACACATGCATGGACGGGTGCAGCATGCGCTGCGAGGCGTCGCCGTTGGTAGTGAACAGCAGAAGACCCGTCGTGTCGGCGTCGAGCCTGCCCACCGGGAAGAGCCCCGGATAGCGGCTCGTGGGCACCAGGGTGCGCACGCAGGGGCGCCCATGCGGGTCGCTCATCGTGGAGAGAAACCCCCGGGGCTTGTTCAGCACGAGGTAGGCATGCGTGTTGGCAAGGCTCACCTCGCGGCCGTCCACGGCCACGACGTCAACGAGCGGGTCAACCTTGCTGCCCAGCTCGGTTACCACCTGGCCGTTGACCGTCACGCGCCCCGCGGTCATGAGGCCCTCAGAGCCCCTTCTGCTGGCCACGCCCGCACGCGCGAGGAAGCGCTGCAGGCGCATGGGGACGATGCGCTCGTCAGTCATCGGCACCATCCTCCCAGTCGTCCGCCCAGGCAGATGCCGGGGTCTCCTGCGCCTCGTCTGCGGCATCGGACTCCGTCAGCGCCTCAAGTGCCTCGTCGTCAGCCCCGCCATAGTTGCCCAGCAGCTCGCGCTCGTCCTCAATGTCGGCAGCCGCCTCCTCGAGGGTGGACGATATCGCGCGGCCCGAGAGCCGCTCGCGGATGAACTGCTTCGACTCCTCGTCGGGGGCAAACTCCTCCAGGGGCGGCAGGTCGCGCAGCGACCGCAGGCCAAAGCGCTCGAGGAACACGCGGGTCGTGCCGTACAGGATGGCGCCGGCGCGTCCGTTGCCGCGGCCCACCTCGCGCACGAGGCCCTTGTCGCGCAGCGACGCAATCACGCCGTCGGAGTTGACGCCGCGCACCGCCTTCACGCTCTCGCGTGTGCAGGGCTGGTGGTAGGCGATGACGGCCAGGGTCTCGAGCGCTGCCTGCGAGAGCTTGTAGGTGTCCCACGACAGGACATAGCGCTCCACCTGGTCGTGATAGGCAGGATGGGTGAACAGGCGCCAGCCGCCCGCTACCTCGCGCAGCTGGAAGCCCCTGTTAGCGTCCGCATACTCGGCCGAGAGATCGGCGAGCGCCTCGGAGACGTCTCCCGGGCTCGCATCGAGGATCTTCGCCAAGTCGAGGGCAGACACCGGGTCTCCCGACACGAGCAGCAGCGCCTCAAGGGCACCCTTGAGCTCGTCGTATCCAAGGTGGTCCAAGTCCGTCATCCTAGCTCCTCCTCGATGCTAGTTAGTTCTGACTCGTCAAGCTCGAAGGCCGGCGCGCCCTCCACGCGAGCGACGTCAATCTCGCCGAAGGTCTCCGACTGCGAGAGCACGACGGCACCACGCTTGCTCAGCTCTAGGATCGCCAGGAAGGTGGCCACCACGGCCTCGGCGGTGGTCTGACCATCGAGCAGCTCGGTGAAGGTCATGCTAGGGTGCGCGCGGGTGAGGCGGTCGATCGTGGCCACGGTGAGCGCGATGGGCAGCCTCCGTGGTGCCACATGCTCGGCCTCCAGCAGGAAGCTGTCGCGCCTGCTGTCGAGGTCCGCGCAGATAACGGCAAGCGAGCGCAGGCTGATACCCTCCAGATAGTCGGGCATCAGGTTCAGGAACTCTGGGTCGGCGCCGGCCGTGCGTGGCGCCATGAGGGCCTCCGACTCCATGCGCCCGGCAAGTGCCATGGCGGCATTGCGGAACTGCTTGTAGGCAATGAGGCGCGCGATGAGCACCTCGCGTGCCTCCTCGGGCGTGAGATCGGAGAGGTCTTCCTCGTCCTCGTCATCCACTAGGCGCCTGCGCACCGTGTCCTCGGGCACGAGCGAGGCGGCCTTCATGTCAAGGAGCGTGGATGCCACCAGAAGAAAGTCGCTCGCCACGTCGAGGTCGAGCTCGCCCATGCGCGACACCTCGGCAAGGTACTGGTCGGCAACCTCGGCGATGGAGATCGAGCCAATGGCCACCTTCTGCCTGCTCACCAGCTGGAGCAGCAGGTCGAAGGGGCCGCTGTAGGCCTGGGTGCGTACGGCAAACGACATGGCTACACCCACCCCAGCATGAGGTCGGCGAGCCTGCCCGCCGTGGCGTCAAGGTAGATGCCCAGGGGGTCTACGTGCAAGACCATGGGTATGACGTACAGGACGATCATCAGGATGGGCAGCGAATAGCGCTGCACCACGTAATACTTTTGCTTGGCTTCGCCCTTCAGCAGCAGCGTCAGGATGGACGAGCCGTCGAGCGGCGGCAGCGGGATGAGGTTGAAGAAGGCAAGCGAGCAGTTGACGTAGACGTAGGTCGAGAAGATGCGATACAGCCAGAAGGCCGCTCCGCCGGATACGATCTGTGCGGCAGCCTGCCCCCACATGATGCGGCAGATGATGGCGCCCACCGCAGCCTGCAGCAGGTTAGCCGCCGGGCCTGCCAACGCCACGAGTATCTCGTCGCGCTCGGGGTTTCTCAGCTTGTTGGGGTTGTAGGGCACGGGCTTCGCGAAGGCGAAGATGGGTCCGCCCATAAGGCCCATGATGAGCGGCAGGACGACGGAGCCAAACTGGTCGATGTGCGCAAGCGGGTTGGGGGTAAGCCTCCCCGCGCGCTTGGCGGTATCGTCGCCCAACTTGTAGGCCGCCCATGCGTGGCCAAACTCATGCAAGCTTGCCGATATCATCACGAGGAAGATGGAGATGACGGTAATGAAGATCCGTTCATCGCTCATGTGAGAAAGCATGGACCTACGCTCCCCTCTCGCGGCGATTACGCAGCGAGGCCAACAATTTCATGCAGAGCCAGTCTGCACCAAACAGAATACAAGACACAAGGGCCAAGTCACCCCTCAGAAGGCCTCCAAAGGGCGTCTCGACCACAAACCGTCCCAACAGCGCCGAAGGCGCCAGCAGGGCCGTAAGATGCCCCATGCTCACGATGGTCTGACGCATGTGGCCACTGGTGAAAGAGAAGGCAGACGTCACCATCACGGCAGCCAGGACGATTGCCATGAGTCGCGCGGCCAGGGCGGCAAGGTAGAGGCCCATCATGCCAACGGCGCCCACAATGCGGTCCTGCACGCCTGACGTGCGGGGCTTGGGGACATAGGGCGCCTGGGCGGGAGCCGACACCGCATTGCGTGCGGGGGCAGGCGCGTAGGCACGCCCAGGAGCGGTCACCTGAGGCGCAATGCCGCGCCGCGGCGCCTGGCTCGAGCGGCGCAGCGTTGCGGGAACGTCTCGTTCGGCCTCTGCCCGTGCAGCTTGAGGCCTGCCGGCAGAGCCACGATCCATGCGCGTCGTGACGCTTCCTGCAGGGTAATCGGCACTCGTGGCATCGAAGTCGTCGTACGCATCGACGTCCGTATCAAGGTATGGGCTCGATCCCTCACGCGGATCGTAGGTCATGAACCCTCCTCGATCTTCTCGGTCAGTTCGAGCCACTCCTCCTCGAGAGCGGGAATCTTCTTCGAGAGGGCGTTGTACTCGCGCATGCAGGCATCGAAGCGGTTGGAGTCCGCATAGAGCTCCTCAGAGGCCATGAGCGTCATGAGCTCGTCGTAGCGGGCACGCATGGGCTCAAGGGCGGCCTCGACCTCCTTGAGGCGCTTGCGCTCGTGGCGCAGGGCCTTGTTCGCGGCATTGCGTGCCTCGGCCTCCGCGCGGCGCTGCTCGCGCGTCTTGACGTTGCGGCCCTGGGGCTTGGGCGCCTCCTCGGCCTTCTGGGCGGCGGCAGACAAGCTTGGAGCCGCTGCGGCGGCAGCCTCCTCGGCACGCCCCTCGAGCTCCGCACGCTTGTAGAGGTAGTAGTCGTAGTCGCCGTCGTAGACGGTGACCGTGTGATCGCGCACGTCGATGACCTTGTTGGCGAGCGCCCGCACCAGGTGCTCGTCGTGGCTGATGAGCACGATGGTACCGGCAAAGTCCACTAGCGCCTGCTCGAGCACGTCTACCGAGTCGATGTCCAGGTGGTTTGTCGGCTCGTCCAGGCAGAGCAGCGGGTCCGGCGCAACGAGCATTTTGGCCAACGCAAGGCGCGCACGCTCGCCGCCGGACAGCACGCTCACGCGCTTGTCGACGTCATCGCCATGGAAGAGGAAGGCGCCCAGCAGGCGGCGCTCCTCGCTGGAGGTCCAGCCTGGGGCAGCCTCGTCCATCTCCCCCAGCACAGTGTTCGCCTCGTTGAGCGTCTCGAGCTGGTGCTGGGCGTAGTAGGCCTGCGTCACGTTCTGCCCCAGCTCGATGCGACCGGCCGTGGGCATCTCATGGCCATTGATGAGCTTCATGAGGGTCGACTTGCCGGCGCCGTTGGGGCCCACCAGCGCCACGTGGTCGCCTCTGTACAGCGAGAGGCTCACGCCCTCGTACACGAGGTTGTCGCCATAGGCCTTTGCCACGTTGTCGATCTGCACGACCATATCGCCCGTGCGCGGCGGCTCCGGGAAGCGGAAGTGCACCTTCTTCGAGGACTCCGGCAGCACGACGAGCTCTTCCTTGATCTTCTCGAGCTTCTTCACGCGCTCCTGGACCTGGCGGGCCTTGGTGGGTTTGTAGCGGAAGCGCTCGATGAAGGTCTCGATGTGGGCGATGTCGCGCTCTTGGGCGGCGCGCTTCGCACGCAGCTGCTCGAGGTTGTCCTCGCGCTGCTTCAGATAGCCCGAGTAGTTACCGGTATAGGTCACGAGGCGCTTGTTCTCGAGCGCCGCGATGTGGCTCACGCAAGCGTCCATGAACGCGCGGTCGTGGCTGACCAGCAGCACGGCCCCGTCGTAGGAGGACAGGAAGGTCTCGAGCCACTTGACGCTCTCAAGGTCGAGGTGGTTGGTGGGCTCGTCGAGCAGCAGGAGGTCGGGATGGCGCAGCAGCAGCTTCGAGAGCGCGATGCGCATCTGCCAGCCGCCCGAGAACTCCTTGGCAGGCTTGTCGAAGTCCTCGACGGGAAAGCCGAGGCCGCCGAGGATCTGACGGGCGCGTGCCTCAAGCTCGTAGCCGCCAAGGCGCTCGAAGCGGTCTTGCGCGGCGCCGTAGCGCTCGAGCAGGCGGTCGAGGTCAACGTCGTCTCCGGCATCGGCAATCTCGTGCTCCATCTGGGCGATGCGCTTCTCGAGCTTGCGGATCTCGGTGGCGGAATCGACCACCTCGGCCAAGGCCGACTTCTCGCCCGCGAGCTTGGTCTCCTGCTCCAAGTATCCAATGGACGTGTCGCGGGCGAAGCTTACCGTGCCCGCGTCGGCGCTCTCCTGCCCCATGAGAATCTTGAGCAGCGTCGTCTTGCCAGCGCCGTTGGGACCCACGAGGCCCCACCGCTCACCGGCATTGAGCTGCAAGGTTGCGGCCGTGTAGAGAACACGGCCGCCGAAGGACTTTTCGATCTTGTCTGCGAGGGCAATCAAAGGCGCTCCTTGGCTCATTGCATGGTTTCATAAGAAGTATAGGGTATGGGCACGTGCGCTTTGAGGCCATGGCGCAAAGCACGGATAACGCCCATGATGCAGCTCCAACTCACAGGTCCGCACGATTCCGCCTCGCGTGGGCGACTCATCCGCATCCGCGGCCGGAATCGGGACGGTAGTGCGTACCAGTCACCTGTTGGTCGATCCGCTCCACGCGGCTCCAGATACGGCTAATACATCTTGACAAAAGAAAAAAGGCCAGACAGCGTCTGACCTCGGAAATACTATGGTGGGCGATGCTGGATTCGAACCAGCGACCCCATCCGTGTGAAGGATGTGCTCTACCCCTGAGCCAATCGCCCTTGCAGAAA
>CACXFC010000201.1 GCA_902766835.1 uncultured Coriobacteriaceae bacterium
ATGTTCCTGCCCTTCTCGGGCCACACCACCGACGAGGACTACCAGGGCGCCTACCAGCACCTGCATCACAAGTTTGTGGCCTCGGCCAAGGCGGTCCAGATCGGCCATGCCATCGACCAGGAGAACATGATCGGCTGCATGATCTGCGGCATCGCCTGGTACCCCGCAACCTGCGATCCCGCCGACATCCTCAAGGCTCAGCATCAGATGGAGGAGGGCATCTGGTACTGCGGCGACGTCCAGTGCCTGGGCGACTACGGCACCTATGCCACGCGCCTGTGGAAGGAGCACAACGTCGAGCTCGAGATTGCCGACACCGACTGGGTTGACCTCGCCGAGGGCACCGTCGACTTCTACACCTTCAGCTACTACATGTCCAACGTGGTCACCACCCACGAGGTCAAGGACATGGTCAAGGGCAACTTCAGCGCCGGCGCACGCAACGAGTACCTCAAGTACTCCGACTGGGGCTGGGCTACCGACGCAACCGGCCTGCAGTGGTACCTCGAGTGGGCCTACGCTCGCTACAAGATGCCGCTCATGGTTGTGGAGAACGGTCTGGGCGCCTACGACACCGTCGAGGCAGACGGCTCCATTCACGACCCGTTCCGCATCGAGTACTACCGCGAGCACATCGAGGCCATGAACCGCGCCATCGAGAACGGCGTTGACCTCTGGGGCTACACCACGTGGGGCTGCATCGACGTCGTCTCCGCCGGTACGGGCGAGATGCGCAAGCGCTACGGCTTCATCTATGTTGACATGGACGACGAGGGCAAGGGCTCCATGGCCCGCAGCCGCAAGGACTCCTTCTACTGGTACAAGCAGGTCATCGCCTCTAACGGCGAGAACCTGGCTGACCTGGCCTAAGCTGACGGCCAACAGGCAGTAACCGCACAGGTGGCCCTGACGTGCAAGTGCGCCAGGGCCGCCTCTTCTTGCCGTACCTTGCGCAATCCCATTCATAGATGACATATTCCGCATGCAGCGAGCGATCCATTTCAAAGGGGCGATACCCTTTTGAAATTGCGAGAGGCAACGGGTCGCTATATATCCCCATTTCAAAAAGGGCATCACCCCTTTGAAATGGCCATTTTTGAAATGGCGGTAGATGTGACAGTTTCGACATGGTTACCGTCTGCCGTCGATTGTCGGTATCATGGAGCGGCAATTGTAGCAAAGCGCTAGGATTTAATGAGCTATGCAGGCGTATCTTGGTGGTGGGAGTGTTTTGCAACTGAACATTGCGATAGTCGATGACCTTAAGCTCGACCGCGAGCGCCTGTCTGCGGACCTGCGCTCGTACTTTGCGCGGCGTCCGGATCTCGACATGAAGCTCACCGAGTTCGAGAGCGCCGAACAGCTCATGGAGGCCTATCAGCCGGGCGCTTTCGACGTTCTGTTCCTCGACATCCTCATGGGTGGGCTCAACGGCATCCAGCTGGCGGGCAAGTTGCGCGAGATTGACCAGAAGGTGCTCATCATCTTCCTGACCTCGTCGCCCGAGTTTGCCTTCGACGCATTCCCTGTGCACCCCTTCGATTACCTCATGAAGCCCTACGAGTACGAGCGCCTTGAGGCGGTGCTCGCCGAGGTGCTTCATGCCCTGTCGGCTGAGGAGCCGATCATTTCCATCCGCGTTCCGCGCGATACGCACGAAGTGCCCCTCAACAAGTTGGTGGCCATCGAGTCGCGTGGGCATACCGTCGAGGTGCACCTCAGCGACGGCCAGACGCTTCGCAGCATCATGACCTTTGCCGAGATAGAGAAGATCCTGGCCGACGACCCGCGCTTCCTGCGCTGCAACCGCGGTGTCATCGTCAACATGGACCAGGTGCTCAGGCTCGACGGTGACGTGTTCAAGATGCGCGACGGCACCATCTTCCCGCTGCGCGTGCGCAACCGCTCGGCGCTGGTCTCGAAGTTCTCCCAGTACACGATTTCGCGGATGGAAGGGCGCTGACGCCATGGGCCCGCATGCCAACACCATCTTGCGCTATGCCCTCGAGCTTGCCTCGGTCATTCCCGCGGCCGTGATTGCGCTCATTCCGGTGCACCGCAGCCTGCGCAGGTCGAAGACCCTCGTGTATGGGGCGATGGCAGTCGTGTTGCTGGCCTTCGTGGTTGCGGGCTCGTTTATTGGCGCCTACTTTGGCTGTGCGTCCAGCCTGGTCACCTTCGCCTTCATGCCGCTGTTGCTGGCAGTCTACAGCTACGTTGTCGACCTCAACGTGGGCAAGACGCTCTTTTGCTTCATGTTCTCCACGGCACTTTGTGCCCTGTCAACGCTGTTCGTGAGCCTGCTCAATGCGCCGGTCGAGGCGACGAACCCTTTGGTCACCTTCCTGCCCGAGACGTCGCTCATGGTCATCTTGGCCGAGGTGGTCATCGGCATTCTGTTCTATCGTACGCTTGATGCCAAGCTGTCCATGCTGCTCACGGAGGAAGACCTCGACGGCTCGTGGTACCCGGCCTCGTTTGCCGCCTTCCTACTTGCCGCGATTCTCATTTGGGTCTCGCCAACCAACTACGCCCTACTCCTGGAAGGGCGCATCCGCACCATATCGATGGCGGCCTGCGTCATTGTGGCCATTGGGCTCGTGTTTCTGATTGACGTGATTTGGCGCCTCTCGTCGCACCTCGTCGAGAACACCAGGCTTCGGCAAGAGAACAACATGCTTTCGATGGAAGAGCGTCGCTATGCGCAGCTGCGCAGCTACATGAACCAGACGCGTGAGCTCCGCCACGACTTCCGCCAGCACATGCGCGTCATCAGCGGACTTGTGCACGGCAACCAGATTGACGAGCTTACCAACTACGTCGATCAGATCAACCAGATGGCTGGGCAGGAGCACCGGCGCCTGTGCGCAAACCATGCGGTGGATGCGGTTGCCTCCTATTACGAGGCCATGGCCGCCGAGCAGGGTGCCACCATCGAATGGTCGCTCGATGTGCCGGAGGAGGTCTTCATCAAGGAGGCCGACCTCTGCTCGATTATTGGCAACTTGGTAGAGAACGCCCTTCAGGCGGTAAGCAAGCTGCCGGCAGACCGTCAGATAGTCAAGGTGACCGTGCGCCTGATAACCGAGGCGATGCTGGGCATCACCGTCAAGAACCCCTACGAGGGCAAGATTCGCATGGGGCGCAACGGTTTGCCGCGCACGTACAAGCGCGGGCACGGCATCGGGCTCGCTTCGGTTTCGGCCATCGCAAAGCGCTATGGCGGCACCTGCGACATAGATGTCTCGAACGGCCAGTTTGCCGTGAGCATCCTCATGTATGGAGAAGAGAAGAACGCAGCATAGGCGTGTGGGGCTAGCTGCTCGGATTGACGTGCACTGGGGCGTCCCCCTGACACAGCGCGCTTGGCGCCATCTTAAGGATTTCGTACCTAGTGCCGCTTGATGGTCTCCCTTGTTGCCACGAGCTTGTCGGCAAAGCACAGAAGGGCCGCCTCGCGATGCAGGGGAGGTAGGGGCACCATCGGGAACATGTGCGTGCGAATCATGTGCTGCTCGAGGCGGTCGATGTGATGGTCGCGCACGGCGTTGCGGCATGCGGTGAAGGGGTGCGTGAACCCATGCAGCTTGTTGTCGGGGTGCGGCTTGTGCCAGTCGTAGAGGAAGTAGTCGTGCAGCAGCGCCCCGCGGGTGAGGGCACGCACGTCAACGGCAATCTGCCAGTTTCGGGCAAGTGTGAGGGCTAGCGCCGTGACGGCAAGTGAGTGCGCCAGGACGCTTGTGGTTCCATGTTGCATGAAGCGTGCAGAAGAGCGCATGCCCTCCGAGTAGAGGATGTCGGAGCCATACGCATCGATGATATCGGCAACCGATGTTTCTTTTGCTATGAGGGTACGTGCCTCGCGTCGTGCTTCTTGTGCGGCGGCAATCTTTTGGGGAAACGTGACTACATCATTAATGAAACTCATTATCAGCCCTCGTAGTTAAGCCTTTGCCGCAAGGCGTACGGTAAAGCGCGTGCCCACGCCTTCGTGTGACACGACCTCGATAGATCCAGCGTGTGCGTCTACTATCCACTTCGCAATGGAAAGGCCGAGCCCCGTGCCCTCCGAGATACCACCGCGTGCCTGCTCGGCGCGGTAGAAGCGCTCGAAGATGTGCTTCACGTCGTGTTCGCTCATGCCCACGCCCTCGTCTTGGACGCTGTAGCTTACCGACGTTGTGTCGTGGCGGGCCGAGAGCGTGATGGTGGTGCCCGCGAGCGAGTACTTCTGCGCGTTCTGCACGATGATGCGCAGCGACTGCTTGAGCATGCCCGCATCTCCCGTCGTCAGGTAGCCCGGGTCCTCGCTGGCCGCCTCGTCAAGCGTGCATACGTAGGTATGGTCCGCGTCGATCATGGACGACTCTTCGCATACCTCGCGCACCAGCTGGGCCACGTTGACGTCCTCTTTGCTGAGGGTGTTGCGGCCCGAGTCGCCGCGCGCCAGGAAGAGCAGCTGCTCCACAAGCTCCTGCATGTGGGCAGACTCGGTCTTGAGGGCCGCAATCGACTCGTCGAGTACGCTCTCGTCGGTCTTGCCCCAGCGGTCGAGCATGTTTACGTAGCCCTGGATGACGGCGATGGGTGTGCGCAGCTCATGGCTGGCATCCGACACGAAGCGCATCTGCTGGAGCTTGGCCTCCTGCATCTGGCGGAGCAGCCCGTTGAGGGCGACCTCAATGCTGCGCAGGTCGCGGTCGCCGGTGGTGACGGTGGGGGAGTCGACGCTCGCGCGCTCGATGGCCTGCTCGAGCGTGGCCATCTTGTCGGACTCCAGCGACATGGGGTCGGAGGAGGCCGTCGCATGCCCTATGGCCTCTGCCGCCACGGCAAGGTCATTGAGGGGCTGGAGCGTGCGGCGCACGCGGCGGGTGTCAGAGAAGAAGTCGAAGAGCCCCAAGACTTGGCAGAACAGCCAAAACGCAATATAGGGGGTAAGGAGGCTCACATACTGCGCCAGCGCGAAGACGTGCTCCTTGCCATCCGCCCCATGAACTATGAACTGCCACGTGGCCAGGTTTGCACCGGTACCCGTGAAGACGCAAGCGTCAGGGCGCACTACCTGTGTCTGCATGATGTTGAACGTTATGCCGTCAAGGGCTGCAGGCGGAAGGCTCTGCGTGCAGTGCCAGGCAAAGATCATGCACAGCAAGAGGAGGATGACGATATCTTCGAGTAGATAGTCCCTGAACCTGCGCCAGGAGAAGCCCCAGCTGATGGAGCGCGCAATCGAGGCGGTGGGCCTTGCCACGGAAAGGCGCCTCTGGGTGTCGTTAGCCTTCTCGGATGACATATCCCACTCCGCGTACGGTTGTGATGAGCTTGATGTCATACTGGTCGTCGATCTTGGCGCGCAGGTGTCGAATGTACACATCGATGATGTTGGTCTCGCCCACAAAGTCGTACCCGCAGGCGAGCTGCACGAGGCGGTCGCGGCTCATGACGACGTTGCGGTTCTCCATAAGGGCCTTGAGCACCTCAAACTCGCGGTTGGTCAGCTCGATGGGGTCATTTCCCACGCGCACTTCGTGCTGCTCGACATCGAGGGTCACGCCCTTGATGCTCAGCACGTGATGGTTGGGGTCAGGCGCCGCCTCACCTGTCTGCGGGGTGGTCTCCCGGCGCTTGAGGGCCACGCGGATGCGCGCCAGCAGCTCCTCTATGGCAAAGGGCTTGGTGATGTAGTCGTCTGCCCCGGCATCGAGGCCGGCCACCTTGTCCATGACGGCATCGCGCGCGGTGAGCATGATGACGGGCACATCGCTCTCGCGGCGGATGCGTCGCAGCACCTCCATGCCGTTGAGCTGGGGAAGGAGCACGTCGAGCAGAATGAGGTCGTAGTCGCCTGCCAGGGCCTGCTCAACGCCCGCGCGGCCATCGGTGACCTTGTCGACCTCATAGCCCTCATGGGTCAGCTCGAGCTCTACGAACCGGGCAATCTTCTCTTCGTCCTCTACGATCAGGATCTTTGCCATGCGTTCCTCCGCGTGTGCCGCTTCTGTTACCTCTTGATGATAGATGGAAACAGAAAAACGCGGGTGGAGCGCTGCTGTGCGTTCCACCCGCGTGATTGCCCGCGTTACTCGTTCTTCTTGAAGTCGCCCTTGATGCTCTCGGCTGCATCCGCGGCCTTGTCCATGGCCTCGTTGACGTCGATGGTCACGGGGCTTGCACCCTCGATGCGATACCTGAACCCGAAGAACAGGCCGATGATGAGCAGCCAGATGGAGGCGCCCCAGGCAAGGATGCCAATGATGATGAGCAGCAGGGGGATGGCCACGACGCGCTCGCCATTGCGCTCGGCGATGAAGGTCATGTCAAGGCCGCTGCGGACGAGGCGGCGCGCCTCATTGCAGAATGAGCTCCACATCTCGCCGAGCTTGGTCTTCTTGCTGGTGCGCTGGTACTCCTCCTGCGCCTCCTGCATCTCGACCGAGACCTCGCTCTTGGTGGCAGAACCCGTGGTCTCGTACGTGGCAGTCTGAGCCTCGGCCTTGCCGGCGTTCTCAAGCCAGATGATGGCGTCGAGCACGTCGAAGTCGCAGGCCTCGAGGGCTTCCTTCGCGTCCTGGTAGCTAACGCCGGTCTTCTCGCGGACCAGTTCGACCTTTTCGAGCATTTCCATGATGTACCCCTTTGTGTAGGTGGTTGTACTTGTTGGGCACTATGATGCACGCCGAAGATTAACCGTCCCTTGGGCCAAGATTAAAGATTGATGAGTTATTCCGTAAGCTTCCGCGGGGCAAGTAGGGGACACGCCCCCAGTGCGCTACTTGGGGAGGCGGTCAAGGTTTTCGAAGGTGATGTGGCAGTATCCGCCGGGGTTCTTCTTGAGGTAGTCCTGGTGATACTCCTCAGCGGGGTAGAAGCTGGCAAGCGGCTCAAGCTCCACTGCCAGGGGCTCGCGGTAGTGCTCCTGCTGGCGTGCAAACACCCGCGCGGCCACGCCGTGGGCATCCTCGTCCACATAGTAGACGCCCGTGCGGTACTGGGTTCCCCGGTCGTTGCCCTGCTGGTTGTGCGAGAGCGGGTCGATGATCATGAAGTACTGGTCGAGTATGGTCTCGAGGCTTACCAGACTGGGGTCGTACGTGACGTGGACCGTCTCGGCAAAACCTGTGGTGTCGGTGCAAACCTGCTGGTAGGTGGGGTTGTCGGTATGTCCATTGGCATAGCCGACCTCAGTTGCGGTGACGCCGGGAATGCGCGAGAAGTACTCCTCGACACCCCAGAAGCATCCGCCTGCAAGGTAAATCTCGCTCATGTCTGTCCTTTCGTACGCGGTATAAAAACCGCGTCGGTCGCCACCTCGCGTAACAGGTATAGTAAAACGGTCTGTCCATTATCCGTGTGTCAGCACGAATTATATATGGGGGAGTGCCCATGCCCTGCACAACGATCCTTGTTGGCAAAAACGCTAGCTACGACGGTTCGACTATCATTGCGCGCAACGACGATTCGCCAAGCGGCGAGTTCACGCCCAAACGCATGACCGTGGTACTTCCCCAAGATCAGCCCAAGCAGTATCGCAGCGTCATTTCGCATGTGCAGATTGACCTGAGCGACCTTGAGCCTATGCGCTACACCTGCGTGCCCAACGTGCTTGAGGGCGAGGGCATCTGGGCGGCTGCGGGAATCAACGCATGCGAGGTGGCCATGACCGCCACCGAGACCATCACCTCGAATCCCCGCGTGCTGGGCGCCGACCCGCTGGTCGATCTGCAGCCCGCCGTGGGCAAGGAGGGGCAGGAGGGCTATGTGCCCGAGACATGCGGCGGCATTGGCGAAGAGGACATCGTGACGCTCGTCCTGCCCTATATCCGCTCTGCGCGCGAGGGCGTCCTGCGCCTGGGCTCGCTGCTCGAGCGCTACGGAACCTACGAGATGAACGGCATCGCGTTTGCTGACCTCGATGAGGTGTGGTGGCTCGAGACCGTGGGCGGCCACCACTGGATTGCCCGGCGCGTGCCCGACGACTGCTATGTGACCATGCCCAACCAGCTGGGCATCGATCTGTTCGACCTGGTAGATGCCGAAGGGGAGCAGCGCGCCCATCTCTGCAGCCCTGACCTGCGCGCATGGATGACGCAGCATCACCTCGACCGCACCGTGCGTGCCGAGGGCGAGAGCGCCGACACCTTTGACCCCCGTGCGGCCTTTGGCAGTGCCTCGGATTCCGACCACGTCTACAACACGCCGCGCGCCTGGGCCATCCAGCGTCGGCTCAACCCGCACGGCAATGTCTGGGATGGCCCCGCGGCAGACTATACGCCCGAGAGCGATGACATTCCCTGGGCACGCAAGCCGGAGCGTCTGGTTACCATCGAAGACGTGAAGGACGTCCTTTCGTTGCACTACCAGGGAACGCCCTACGACTGCTACGGTGCCTCCGGTGCCACTCGCTCGCCCTACCGCCCCATCGGCGTCAACCGCACCGACGACCTCTCCATCATCCAGCTTCGCCCCTACGCTCCCAAGGGCGCGCGTGGCGTCCAGTGGATCACCTTTGGGTCCAACGTCTTCAATACCGTGGCGCCGTTCTACACGACCGTGCGCTCGATGCCTGCCTATCTTGCGGGTACGACGGCTGCCGTGGACACCGGCAACTTCTACTGGGCGAGCAGGTTGGTGGCGGCTTTGGCCGACCCGCACTTCAACGCCTGCGCGCCGCATGTGGAGCGCTACCAGCTGAAGGTTGCTGCCATGGGCCATGCGCTGCTCGCCGCAACGGACGAAAAGGTGACGCAGGTATCCGAATATCAGCTCTGTGAAGCGCTCGAGGCAGCCAACAACCGCATGGCCGACGACCTTCGCGCCCAGACCGACCAACTGCTTTCCAACGTGCTGTTCACTTCTAGCATGGGCATGCGGAACTCGTTTGCCCGCTCCGATGGGTAGGTATTGACATGCGCTATCCGAATCGCGAAGAACTGATTCGCATAGGTCTGACGGCCTTCGCGGTGTATCTGGGAATCTACTACTGGCGCTCCATATCCAAGATGCTGCTGCTATTGGTGAAGGCGTTCTCGCCCGTGGTGGTCGGATGCGCTATTGCCTACATCGCCAACATCCCCATGCGCTTCTTCGAGCAGAAGTTTGCAAAGCTGGGGGAGGGCGGTGCGATCACTCGTATGCGCAGGCCCGTTAGCCTGCTGCTCAGTGTGGTGATTGTGCTTGCCCTGGTTGCCTTCCTCGTCTGGTTCATTGCACCGGAGCTGGTGGCCAGCATGCGCATGATGAGCTACAAGGTGCCGGCTCTGGTGGCCAACATCCGACAGCTGTTCCGCGAGCTTGACCTCGAGACCCTCGTTGACAAGGAGCTCGACCAGTTCAGCGACTGGGATAGCATTCAGTTGCAGCTGTCCGAGTACCTCATGAGTGGCGCCGGTGGTGTCATGGGCTCGGTGGTGTCTGGCGTTTCGTCAGTGCTCTCGTCGACGCTTGAGGTGTTCCTCAGCGTGATCCTTGCCCTCTACATCCTTATGGACAAGGAGCATCTGGGCGCTCAGGTCTGCGCGCTCATCGAGACGTACTTGGGCAAGGACGTGCGCGAACGCTTCACATATGTGACCGGCGTGCTCGACCATTCCTTCCACAGCTTCATTGTGGGGCGCTGCCTGGTGTCGCTGCTCCTGGGCCTGATGTGCATGGGTGGCATGCTGCTGTTCAAGTTCCCCTATGCCATGACCATCAGCACGGTGGTGGGAGTCACCTACATCGTGCCGGTGGTGGGCGGCTACGTGGGTGCCATCATAGGCGCCCTGCTGATCTTTAGCATCTCACCCATGAAGGCGCTGCTCTTTGTGCTGTTCCTGCTGGTGCTCGAGCAGTTTGAGGCCAACGTGATCTTCCCGCACGTGGTTGGCTCCACCACAGGCCTTCCGGGTATCTGGGTGCTGGCGGCGGTGGCCGTTGGCGGAGGCTTGGGCGGCGTGCCCTTCATCCTGCTGAGCGTGCCGGTGGCCGCATCCATCTATCAGCTGGTAAGCGACGACATGCGCAGGCGCCAGCTGGCGGCTGCCGAGGCCAGCGAGAAGCCTGCCGAATAAGGCACGTTCCCGGCGACGCGGGTTTGCAGAAATTAAGGGACACGCCCTTTTTTGCCCCGCGGGGCAAAAAAGGGCGTGTCCCTTAATTTCCTCGTACCGTTATCGGGTGCTGATGCTGTAGAACTCGTAGTCTGCGGTGTGACGCGAGGTGGAGTACTCGAAGGGCGTACCATCGTCGAGGTAGCCTACCTGCTGGACCTCGAGGAGGGGAGCGTTCTCGCCGATGCAGAGACGCTCGCGCTCGTCTGCAGTGGGCATGACAGCCTTTACCACGCGGTGGGCGCTGTCGATCTTGAGCCCCAGCTCCTTCTCGATGAACTGGTAGATGGAGTGCTCGATGGTGTTCTCGCGCAGCCCCGGGATGAGATTGATGGGCATATAGGTGTACTCGATGACCTTGGGGGTGCCGTCCACTACGCGGACGCGGCAGATGTGGTAGGCAAACTCGTCGTCCTCAAGGCCAAGGGCCTCGCATACCTCGTCGCTGGGGTGCACTACCGAAAAATCGTAGATGACGCTGCGCACATGGCCTGCGCCCAGCTCTGCCGAGAGACCCGTCATCTGCCCCGAGGCACTTCCGCCCTGCGTCGCGCGCGCCGAAGACGACGTTACCGTCTGCTTCACGTAGACGCCCGATCCTCTGCGGCGTGCCACCAGCCCCTGGAGCTCGAGGTCGTCCATGGCGCGCTTGACGGTGGTGTTGCTCACGCCGTAGATGCGGCAGATCTCCGGCGTGGTGGGCAGGCGGTCTCCCTTTGCATAGGTGCCGCTGGCAATCTCAGCCTTGATGGTGTTGACGAGCTCTTCGTACTTGAGCATATTCCCCCCATTCGAACATGCTTCCATTATGCCCGTTCGCAGACCAAGAAATGCCGTTGAGGAAAAATAAGAAAAAAACTCTTGCAAAAGAAATTAGAAGCGTTTAATTTATAAACTGAAAGCTGATACAAACGTTTTTGGAGGTAGGCATGAGCGACCAGATCACCAAGCTCCCTGACGACTTCTTCTTTGGCGCCGCAATGTCCGGCCCGCAGACCGAGGGCATGTGGCAGGGCATGGGCAAGCTCGAGAACATGTGGGACCTCTGGTCCAACACCGACATCCGCGCCTTCTATAACCGCGTGGGGTCGTATGCCGGCAACGACATGGGCGCCCGCTATGCCGAGGACTTCAAGATGCTGCATGAGCTTGGCCTGAGCTCGGTGCGCACCTCCTTCCAGTGGAGCCGCCTGCTCGACGCCAACGGCAAGCTCAACCGGGAGGGCGCCGACTTCTACCACAAGATGCTGGCTGCAGCCAAGGAAGCCGGCATCGAGCTGTTCGTGAACCTCTACCACTTTGACATGCCTGCTTACCTCTTCCGTCGCGGCGGTTGGGAGAACCGCGAGGTCGTGGAGGCCTATGCCACCTACGCCCGCACCGCGTTTGAGGAGTTTGGCCAGGAGGTCACGTACTGGTTCACGTTCAACGAGCCCATCGTCGAGCCCGAGCAGCGCTATGAGCATGCCAACTGGTATCCGTTCATCCACGACTACGCTCGTGCGCGCAACGTGCAGTATGGCATCTCGCTGGCACATGCGCTGGCAGTCGACGCCTTCCGAACGCTGCAGGCGTCTGGCGCCGTGCGTGCCGATGCCAAGATCGGCCTCATCAACTGCTTCACCCCGCCCTACACGCGTGAGAACCCCACGCCTGCCGACCTTGAGGCCGTGCGCATGACCGACGGCATCCACAACCGCTGGTGGCTCGACCTGGTCACCAAGGGCGCGCTTCCCACCGATGTGATCGAGACGCTTGCGCAGCGCGGCGTGACGCTGCCCGTACGCGCTGGCGACGAGGCCATCCTTGCGCGCGGCGTGGTGGACTGGCTGGGCTTCAACTACTACCAGCCCGTGCGCGTGCAGGCGCCGGCCGCAGACACCGACGAGTTTGGCAATCCCTGCTTTGCCGACCCGTACAAGTGGCCCGAGGCCGTCATGAACGAGTCGCGTGGCTGGGAGATCTACCCGCGTGGCATCTACGACTTCGCGATGAAGATGACGCGCGACTATCCGCAGCTCGAGTGGTTTGTGTCCGAGAACGGCATTGGCATCGAGGAGCACAACGCCGCGCGCGACGCAAACGGCTGCATCCAGGACGCCAGCTACCGCGTGCCCTTTGTGCGCGATCACCTGCGCTGGGTGGCTCGTGCCATCGACGAGGGCGCCAAGTGCCGCGGATACCACTACTGGGGCGTCATCGACTGCTGGAGCTGGAACAACGCCTACAAGAACCGCTACGGCTTCATCGAGGTGAACTTGCAGGACAACTACAACCGTCACCTCAAGGAATCGGCCGAGTGGCTGCGCAAGGTGGCAACCACGCACGTCATCGACTAGCCGAGCACCAAGGCAACGACTCCGGGAAAAGGGGCCCGGAGTTGCGATAGACAGAAAGACGAAAGAAGGGAAGAACGACCATGGCAGAAGGAAAGGGACAGGCGTTCCTGGACAAGTTCGCCGAGATCTCGGGAAGGATCGGCTCTGAGGTGCACCTGCGCTCGCTGCGCGACGCCTTTGCAACCATCATGCCGCTCTACATCCTGGCAGGCATCGCAGTACTCATCAACAACGTTGTGTTCCCGCTGTTCTTGGCGGACGACGCACTGGCCAACGCCCAGTACTGGGGCAACGCGCTTACGCAGGGCACGCTGAGCGTCTCGGCTATCCTGCTGTGCGCCGTGGTTGGCTATCGTCACGCTCACAATATGCGCTACGAGGGCGACATCGCCTGCGCCGTGGTTGCGCTCGCCTCGCTCTTCGTGACGCTGCCGCAGAGCGTTGAGGTGGCCATCGAGGGCACCGAGACCACCCAGCTCACGGGCGGCCTCTTCTCCACGGGCAACACCGGCACCAGCGGCCTGTTTGCGGCCATCATCATCGGCCTTCTGGCCACCGAGCTGTTCATCAAGCTGGCGCGCGTCGAGAAGCTCAAGATCAACCTGGGCGAGGGCGTGCCCACCGCCGTTGCAGACTCCTTCAACGTCATGATCCCGATGCTTCTGACCCTCGGTGTCTTTGGCCTGGTCTCTGCTGTGCTGCACATCTGCTTCAACACCGATGTCTCCACGCTCATCAAGATGTTCGTGCAGGCGCCGCTGCAGAGCCTCAACTCCAACATCTGGGGCGTCGTGATCATCTACACCTTTGCTAACCTGCTGTTCTGCCTCGGCATCCATCAGAGTGCCATCAGTGGCGTGCTGGCCGAGCCCATGCTTACCATCCTCATCACTGACAACATGGCAGCCTATGCCTCCGGCGGCTTTGCGGCCATCCAGCCCGACCACTACATGAACATGCAGATCGTCAACACCTTTGGCCTCATCGGTGGTTCCGGCTGCACGCTCTGCCTGCTCATTGCCACCTTCCTGTTCTCCAAGAACAAGACCAGCAAGACGGTTGGCTCGCTGGCCCTGGGCCCTGGCATCTTCAACATCAACGAGCCCGTCATCTATGGCTATCCCATCGTGTACAACCTGCCGCTGATGATCCCGTTCGTGCTGGTTCCCGATCTGTTCATGATCATCACCTACTTTGCCACCGTGGCTGGCCTCATCAACCCGTGCGTGGTGATGGTTCCTTGGACGACCCCGGTGTTCCTGAGTGGCTTCCTTGCCACCGCCGGCGACTTCCGCGCCGTTATC
The DNA here is from genome assembly GCA_902766835.1 of uncultured Coriobacteriaceae bacterium. Classification (GTDB taxonomy): domain Bacteria; phylum Actinomycetota; class Coriobacteriia; order Coriobacteriales; family Atopobiaceae; genus UBA1367. The sequence goes on from CACXFC010000201.1 coordinate 13,735, forward strand.
CTGCAGGTGATTCTGGTTACTCTGGGCGTGGCCATCTATCTGCCCTTCATGAAGGTTCATGAGCGCGTTATGGCCAAGCAGGCTGCCGAGAATGAGCTCGAGGCCGCCTAGGACGCCTTGGCACGAAGCACCGAATGCTTCCGGCCGCTGCACGCACGCAGCCCCCGCCTGAGGGTCAGAAAGGCAACCCTTCCTTCCTTTCGCGGTGGGCGGGAGGGGACGGCGGCAACCTATGCCCCTCCCGTCCGAGCGAAGGAACGCGCGGCGCACCTCGCTACCAACTTATATACACGTAGCGAAGTGCATGGTGGCAAAACTGCGGAAGGATAGCGCAAGTTTTGCCCAAAATGGCTTGTCTGGCCCCGGTCAATCACATGCAGGTGCATTGGCCGGGGCCTTCGCATAACCAAGCCAGCTGCCCCCTCGCAGATAAGACGAGGGGGTTTCGAAAAGAATCGTTAGAGTGAATGCTGAGATGAGTTGCATTTGCGCATGTCACATGAGAGGAGCATACGATGAGCGCATGTCCTGAGCTGATTCGCCTGAAGCCGGTCCTGCACAACAACATCTGGGGCGGCAGGAAACTGCACGATGTGTTTGGGTACGACATTCCCGATGGCCCGGTGGGGGAGTGCTGGGGCATTTCCGCGCATCCGCACGGCGACTGCACCGTTGATGGCGGCCCCTATGACGGATGCACGCTCTCGCAGCTTTGGAGCGAGCATCACGAGCTGTTCGAGGGCGCGGAGGGTGACCGCTTCCCGCTGCTCATCAAGATCCTCGACGCGCGCGAAGACCTCTCCATCCAGGTGCATCCCGACGACGAGTACGCCATGGCCAACGAGAACGGGTCGCTGGGCAAGCACGAGTGCTGGTACGTGATGGACTGCGACGAGGACGGCCAGATCGTAGTGGGCCAGCGCGCTCACGACCGCGCCGAGTTCGAGCAGATGGTCGCCGAGGGACGCTGGAATGACATGGTCAACCTCATCCCCATCAAGCCGGGCGACTTCTTTGACATCAAGCCTGGCACGGTGCACGCCATCAAGGGCGGCACGCAGATCCTGGAGACCCAGCAGTCTTCCGACGTGACCTATCGCGTGTACGACTACGACCGGCGCCAGCCCGACGGAAGCCTCCGCGAGCTGCATCTCAAGCAGGCCGCCGACGTCATTGACTACGATGCGGTGGCGCCTGCCTCGGGCGATGTGACGGCGCCTGAGGAAAATGGCATCACCAAGCTCATGAGCTGCAAGTACTTTGAGGTCCTGCGCATTCGCGCCCGTGAGGGGCAGACGCCCGTGGCGGCACAGGACTATCCGTTCATGTGCCTGTCGGTCGTATGGGGCGAGGGCACCATCACCTCGCCGGCAGGCGTGGTCAACGTGAAGCGCGGAGACCATTTCGTGGCGCCGTGCGGCGCGGGCGAGCTGACCTTCGAGGGCGTGTTCAGCGTCATCGCAAGCTACGTGCCCAAGGCATAGAGCTTTCAGAGGGTGAGCGTAAGAAGAGAGGGATACGGGCATGAATCGCATTGGCATCGACATCGGCGGAACCCAGCTGCGCGTGGCGGCATATGACGAGAAGGGCAACGAGCTCTTCAAGCAGGCCATGCCCAACGACCACAGCCTGGGGCCGGCGGAGAATCTGCAGCGCCTGGTTGACTGCATCGAGTCTTGGGGCATTGACTACGAGGGCATTGGCATTGGCGCCCCAGGCCCGCTCGACTTTGCCAACGGCCGCATCCTCACCCCGCCCAACCTGCCTGGCTGGGAAAACTTCGAGATCGTCTCGTTCTTCTGGAACGCCACCAAGCACAAGGCCTACCTCAACAACGACGCGAACGTGGCAGGCCTTGCCGAGGCGCTGCGCGGTGCCGGCTGGGGCCATACCTCGGTCTTCTACTTCACGGTCTCTACGGGTGTGGGCGGAGCCTACATCTACCGCGGCGAGATCGTGGGTGGTGCCAACTCCTGTGCGGCCGAGGTCTTCAACATGGTGGTCAACGAGTTTGAGGACGTGCGTCCCACGATGAACAAGGGCTCGCTCGAGGACCAGGCCAGTGGTACGGCCATTGGGCGCCTCGCTTCGAAGAAGTTGGGACGCACCGTGGATGCCGCCGAGGTCTTCGCACTGTACGAGCAGGGCGACGAGGCGGCTCGCCAGGTCATCGACCACGCGGCCGACACGCTGGCCAAGGCGGTGCACGACGTGTGCTGTGTGGTAGACCCCGACGTGTTCGTGTTTGGCGGATCGGTGGCGCTGCACAATCCCTGGTTCATCGATCTGGTGCACGAGAAGGCCAAGAAGCTGGTGCTCAACCCCACGACGCTGCGCTTCGAGCTGGCCCGCTGCGGCGGGGATGCGGGGCTTGTGGGGGCAAGCCTGCTGGTGAAGTAAAGGACGACTAAGAAACTAAGGGACACGCCCTTTTTGCCCAGCTGGGCAAAAAGGGCGTGTCCCTTAGTTTCCAGGGTATGCCCCCGGTCCACGTATCTATAGCTCGATCGTCGTACCACCAATGGTGATGCTCGCTACCTCATCAAGGTCGAGGATGCGGTCGAAGAAGATGTTGGTATCGCATTCGGCAACCTCGCCGTTTTCGCTGATGTGCCCACCGTGGTTGTTCTCGACTGCCACGGTCGTGCCGTTGGCCATGGTGAGGGTCACCTCGGTGCCGAGCAGGCTGTCGGTGAGCTTGGTGTCGTGCTCGGACATCCGACCGCTCTCGCCGCTGGTCCAGGCAACCTTCTGGTGGGCGGTATAGCGCAGGTGGAGCGCGATGGGCGAGATGGCCAGCTCGTCGATGGTGGCGGGGATGCCGCTCACCTCAAAGTTTTGCCCCGTGGGCAACATGATGCTGGCATCCTCGTAGTTGAGCGGGAACGAGAGGTTCCATGAGCCGTCGGCCAAAACGATGGGGTCGCCTTCGCCGTAGAGCTTGAGGGTGGAGAAATGCGCTGTCAACGTGCGTCCGATGAGTGAGATCTCTCCGTTGCCGTCACTCTCGAAGCTGCGGGTCTCCACTAGCTGAATGGCATTGTCGGTGGGGTCCGCGTCATAGAAGTATGCGCTGCCGGTGGCGCCATAACCCTGCGTTATCTGGGCGATGAGCGGGAAGTCGATCTCGAAATCGTCTGAGAAGCCCAAGGGGAGAAAGCCGTCGTCATCGGCTTTGACTCCTTCAAAGGCCGATCCATCGTCCTTGGAGATGGAGAAGATGACAGCAACGTTGGTCTTGTCGCCAATGATCGCATCGGCCGAGACGGTGACGCCGTTTGAACTCTGCGCTACGCCTACGGGTCGGCCGACCTTGTCCACAATCTCGATATTTGCCTCCTTGGCGCCAAAGAGGTGGCTGACGAAGCGCTCGACGCTCAAGAGCGATCCGGTTGCATAGGCCGCGCCTCCCAGTCCTAAGACGAGAGCGATGGTTGCGACGGCCGCCGCAAGGGGAAGCCGCTTGCGGCGCGCGGTGCTGGTGCTGGTGCTCATGGGGCGCTCTTTGGTGGATGCGTCTGCGAGGCGTGCCGCCATGCGTGCCTTTGCCTCGTCGGAAAAATGCAGCTCGTTCATGCTGGTACGGTAGTCGTCCATGCCGGGCATGGCATGGGTGTCGTGCGTAGTCATGACTGGTCTCCTAGGGTGGTGCGGAGGGTGGCACGGGCACGGGAGAGGCGCTTGGTGACGGCCACTTCGCTGACACCGACCATCCGGGCGACCTCTGCGATGGGGTACCCCTCAAAGTAGTGCAGGTGGATGGCCTCGCGTTGGTCGTGGGGCAGGTGTGAGACGGCGTCGATTACGTCGGTATCGGGCGGTTCGGGGGCTTCGGGCTCGCCCGCTGCCTCAAGAGCAACAGTTGTGCGTCGCGCGGCACTCTTCAACAGGTCTTTGCAGGCGTTGATGGTAGTGCGGATAATCCAGGCGCGTTCGTGTTCCGGATTGGAGAATGCAGGCGCCTGTGTCATGGCGCGCAGCAGCACGGTCTGGCAGATGTCCTCGGCGTCGGCGGTGCTGTGTAGGTAGGTGTAGCTTAGCCGCAGGATCGTGTCGGCATAGGTGATTACTAGGTGTGTCGCCTGTACTTCCGCGGTGTCAGGCGCCCGTAGTGCGAGCAGTTTCACGCGTGCCCCTCCTCTCGTACGTATTGTCAGCGATGACGCCATCTGCTAACAACACGAACGAGGGAGCATAAACCTGACAAAGTCTATCTTGAAATTGTCTCTCGTGAAATTCACCATGGGGTTAGCATGTGTGAGCCGAGGAACGAGAGGGGCGTGATCGCGTGCCCAAGGCCGGTGAAAAATGGAGAGCACACGAACGAGTTGGCAACATGCGCGGCCAGCACGAATCGGGAGGGTGCAGCAGATGTCGCCCGCGAAACCACGGAGTTCTTTGAGTCACTGACCTATGAGAATCCGCCAGCTGAGTGGGGCGTTGTAGAGCACGACAAGAGAATCATCAATGAAGAGCGAGCGAAACGCTTTAGTTTGGTAAGTGAGCTTGCGCTCTAGAACCCCTCGACGCGACGTATCTTGCGCATTTCGGCGCGCCTGCGTGCGGCGATGCACTCCTTGTGCTGCTCGTCGGTTGTGGCCACCAGCCCCCAAGGCACCGGTACCGGGTGTCCGTTGGCGTCTATGCACACCTCGGTGAGGTAAGCGTGGTTAATCATGGTGCGCTCGCCGGTGGCGGGATCTTCCACGTAGCTGTCGGCGCGTACTTCCATGGACGTGCGTCCCACATGGGTGACCCATGCCTCGATGACCACGATGTCGTTCAGCCAGGCAGGCGCCTTGAACTCTAGTGTGTCGATGGCTGCGGTGGTGATGTCGATGCCCGCATGCCGTCGTGCGGCAATGCCGGCCACGTCATCGATCCACTCCATGAGCCGCCCGCCAAACAGGCGGTTGAAGCCGTTGATGTCCTCGTGGCGAACCATGTACGTTGCCACCGAGAGCGACGAACCAACCTCTTTGATGCCCATCGGGTAGTCGGATGCTGCCATGATAACCCCCCTATGCCGGACGACCAGTCTCAGTCAAAGATTGTATCGAAATTAGGGGACACGCCCTTTTTGCTCAGCTGGGCAAAAAGGGCGTGTCCCCTAATTTCCTTAGCTCATGTGGGCAATAATCTCTTGCATGAGAAATAACTAGCAACTAAAATATGTAATTGCTAATAATGCTAGCAAGAAGGGAATACCATGTCGGCGTCTACGGCAATGGCGCAGGTCAATATCCGTATGCAGCGCAGCCTCAAGGAACGCGGCGATGCAACGCTTGCCCTTGTGGGCAGCTCGCCTGCGGCAATCATCCGCCAGCTCTGGCAGGCGCTGGCAGAGGGCGGCGATGCGTACCAACGTATCATGCAGGTGCTAACCAAGGCCGATGTGGCCGAGGCGTCACCTGCTACAGACTCTTCGTTGTGCCGGGCATCGTCCCTCTTCGAAGAGTTGGGCGCCTCTCTAGGTCTCGATCCTGCAAGCTTTACCCCCGATATCCGCCCAACCTCGGAGGTGCTCGAAGACATCGAGTGGGAACTGCTCGAGGAGCGGGGGCTCGCATGATTGAGCGCACCAAGATAATCATGGTCGACACGAATGTCTGGGTTGACCTCTACGTTCCCGGAAGGCCTTTGCGTGAGGCCTCGATCTCTTTCTTCGAGGCCGCCCAGCGGGATGATATAGAGCTGACCTTTACGGTGGATATCGCCCGCGCAGTGTTTCGCATCGTATCGCATGAGGCGAAGCGTTGGGTGCGTCAGGACAAGGGCTCGCTGTCCGAAGCCTATGCAAAGGCCATATCCTCGCACGCGTGGGACTTCATGGAGAGCATGCAAGAGCAAGCGACGGCGGTTGGCTCGGCAACGGCAGACCTCTGGTTGGCCAGCAAGCTGTGTGACCAGCATGCTGAGATCGAGGACAACCTCATCGTGGCAGCATGCATGCGCATCAAGGCAGACTATCTGGTAACCAATGACGAGAAGCTTCTGCGTCACGCGCCTGTGGCCGCGGTAACGCCGACAAAGATGGTGCAGCTGCTTGGCGTGATGTCGTAGCCTGTTCTATGCGATGCCCAGCGAGCGGTAGTTGGGGTCGCGCAGCTTCTGCAGGCAGAGGGCCATCTCACCCAAATACACGCGCTCGACGTAGTCGTCCACCACAAACAGCGGGGGAATGAGCTCTTCAGGCAGGCCAAGCAGGGGTCCGCCCGTGGGGGTCGTGAGTCGGGAGCTGCCGGGGTTGTTAGCGTCACTGGCCAGCGCCTGATGCAGCTTGTCCATGTCGTCGACCGTGTCTACCGCAAAGTAGAAGGCCTCGGGAGAGATGAGCGAGATGCCCGTGAGCGCCACGTTGCGTGCAATCTGGAACATGCCCTCCTCGTTCCAGAGCATCTCCTCGTAGTTTGGGTTGTATGCGAACAGGCTCTCGTAATACTTGGGCTCGCCGGCAAGGTTGTGGCGCCCCTTCAGCAGGATTCCGTCGATGACGGTGCCCAAGCCGCCGGCTATGTGGCCAAACTCGTGACGGTAGAACATCACGCTCTCGTACTTGTCCTGCCCCACGTAGCAGCCCACGGCAGCCGCGTTGCAGTTGTTGTCCACCGAGGTCTTGATGCCAAAGCGCTTGTGGATGTGGTTGCCCAGGTCGTAGTCGCCATCCACCACGCCGGGCAGGCTGACGGTGCCGTGGTAGGCAACGCCAGGTACGGCAATGCCGATGATGTCGAGGTCGCGGACGCTCACGCCGCGCCCACCCATGGTCTCGAGCAGGTCTTCGACGTCGCGGTAGTCGAGCTTGGGCTTGCGCACCGAGCCTTGTGTGGTGACCCGCCCGTGGTCGTAGACGCGATACCCAAGCCGCGAATAGGTGCGCATGGTAAAGAGCGTGATGATGAGGATGCGCTTGTCATTGGAGAGGTCGCGCGCCACGCGAGTGGTCTCGTGATGGCCTTCGGTAGGAGCATGGAGGTCGCGCATGGCATGCATGAGCAGCTGCATGGCCCCGGCCGCGTCGTAGCTGCCGAAGATCTTGCCCGGTATCTCGAACACCAGCGCATTGGGATGGGCTTCAATCATCTGTCGGCGCATGTGGCTGGCCTGTGGGGCAAGCATGACGGCGGCATAGTTGCCACCCTCGCCCAAGGCGCGGTCGACCGACATGGCCGTGAAGTCGTAGTCAAGCGAGAGGGTCTGGGCAATCTCGCCCATCTTGGCGGCAAAGAGGCTGGTGGTAAGGGCCGAGGTGCAGCAGAGCAGCACATGGGTCGTGGTGTGGCTTGCCTCATCCTCAAGGGCCTCTACCATCTCGCCAAAGAGCTCCATCGCGCGGCTGAGGTCGTCGAGCAGAACATGCAGGTAGAAGATGGCCTCGCCGTCAGAGGTACGCATTACCTGGTATTCGGCAATCTCGAGGTCGTCTTGGTAGGGGTAGAAGTTGACCTCGGCCACGGCAAGGCCAATGTCGATGCGTATGCGTTGGTCGCTGAGGGCAACGGGTGCCACATCATGAACGCGCTGCTTACATATCCAGGCGCGGAAGATGTCTCCGTTTTGACTCACAAGATGCTCCTCACTACTCCTGCGCATACCTATACCTTACCCATTGGGATGCGCGGAGCACAAACGACAAAACTGCCAGTGGAGCCTGAAAGGAGGAAAGGGGAGGTGTCGGACGCAATCCGGCACCTCCCTGCATGTTGAATAGGCTGTCTGGAAATAAGGGGACACCCTCTAGTTTCTGCGTGCCTACGCCACCGTCACTTGGCTCATCGCGCGACCGATGGGTTACCAGGCCTGTGCGTGGAGCTTGGCACGCATGCGGTCGGCCACTTCCATCTGCCGCTCTGGCGAGGTCTTGTACGCGCCGTCTGCCGTGGTGATGGCGCGGCCGACCATGACAATCTCGGGCTTGAACTTGAGCACCTCATCGAGGTTCTTCTCGTTGATGCCGGTGCCAAGTGCGAGCCCTGCATGGATGAGGTTGCGCTTGACGGCGGCGGCACGCTCGAGGGGCCTGAGCTGGAAGATGGAGCCGTGCTGAGGCTTCTCGAGGTCGTACTCGTGCTCCATGAGGAAGCCCGTCGAAACGTGGCAGTAGCGAACACCGAGCTTGTCGACCTCTGCGGTGCGTCGTCCCAGGTTACGCACGCCGTCAAGGTCACACAGGATGGCGCCACCATACTCGTGCGCATGACGGACCATCTGCTGGATGACTTCGTTGGGGGCGTAGGCAAGCACGGTGACGATGGAGGCGCCAGCTTCGAAGCAGCGGCGCGTGACACCCGAGCCGCCATGGAAGACCTTGGCGTCGACGCAGATTTTGAGGTCGGGGTGCGCCTCGTGAATCTCCTTTACCACATCGAGGCCAAACGTAATGAGTTCGGGATAACCAACCTCAAAGATGTCGACGTGATCGGCCATGCGGTCTGCCATGCGGATGAGCTCGTGGCGCTTGCCGTGGTCGAGGGTTAGCTGAAGTTGAGCCATGAGAGGTCCTTTCTACGGGCTGTGTGCGAAGCCCTGTTGCAATGCTAGCTGAAGAGCTTCTTGTCGTTGCCCGAGGGCACCCGGAAGAAGACGACACCTACCAAGCCCACAACGATCAGGGCGAGCAGGAAGAGGAACATGGCAGGATAACCGGCAGCGTCGGCAATGCGCCCACCGATATTGTTGGAGATGATGGTGCCAAAGCTTTGGCAGGTCTTGACCAAGGCGAGGCCGGCAATCTGTTGTCGCGCGTCGACGATGGTGTTTACCACCTTCATGTTGGTCATGATGTTGATGATTGCAGGCGGATGGCGGCCGAGGAACGTGGCCACGATGACCAGAGGCAGCGGGAGGTTAAGCCCGTAGACGAGCATTTCCACTACCACGAGTACGAAGATGCCCATGAGCAGGGTCTTGTTGGCGATCTTGTCCATGAACTTGGACGAGAAGAGCAGAAGGGGAATCTCGAGCAGGGTTGCCACGGCAAGGATGGTCGAGGCGGTTGAGGCCTCAAGCCCCTTGCTGGTAAGAAATGCCGGGCAGAACGAGTACGCCGCGCCGGTGACCGCAGAGAACAGAATCTGGAGCACGAGATAGTAGAGGAACTTCTTGTTGGTGAGCAGGTCTTTGGTGGAAACCGGCGGGGCTGCGCCGTCCTCTTCGTCCTCGATGTTGGCCGCCTCGGTCTCGGCCAGGCGGGGGTTGGTTCCCCAGAAGCCAAAGGTGGCAATGAGCATGGCGATGATGACGCCCACATACGGGGCGGCAGGCGAGATGGCGTCGTAGATGATGCCGGTGAGCTGCGTGCCCACGGCAAAGCCGATGGAGCCCCACACGCGGATGGATCCGTAGCTGTAGGGGCTTGAGGTGGCCATACGCTCGATGGTGGGGTTGACACCATTCATGAGCAGGTTCATGAGGGCGTAGGCACCGACGATGATGGTGAAGTTGGGGGCGACCACAAACAGGGCGGCCGAGACGCACGTTGCGGCGAACATGACCATGTTGACCGGCCGCATGCCGTACTTGTCGGTGAGTGAGCCAATGATGGGCTGGGTGACCATGTTGGCCAGCGCCGCAACAGAGATGCACAGCGAAACCTGACTCGCCGAGTAGCCCTTGCCGATGAGGTACACCGAAATGAGTGCACTGAAGAAGGCAAAGGCAAGATCGTAGAAGAAGAACAGGATGACGTAGGCGGCATAGCTGTTGGTATATTTGGCTAGCAATCGTTCCATAGGCGCTCCCTCCCAGCGACAACGTTGCGATTGTTTTCTAGCTTACTATCACAGGCACGCCATGTGTTCCACGACTTATCTGAATCTGTTCAATTGGCCATCAGCCTAGGTTATGAATGGGGCACAGACGTACGCCGGGAGCGGTTCGTCCGTATTGTGACAGCGTTCGCCGGGGCACGCGCATGTGCCAGAAGACAAGCAGGGAAGTTAAGGGAGAAATTAAGGGACACGCCCTTTTTTGCCCCGCGGGGCAAAAAAGGGCGTGTCCCTTAATTTCGGTCAGGCAGAACGTCCGGGGTCCCGCCCCCTCGTTCCTGTCCGCTGTTCCTTAGATAAGGCCCAGGTGCTTGAAGGCGTTGTAGAGGCCATCGTTGTCGACGTCGTCGGTAATGTAGTCGGCAGCCTCCTTGATCTCCTTGCCGCCGTTGCCCATGGCAACGTTGTAAGCGCAGAGCTCGAACATGGAGAGGTCGATCTTGGCATCGCCGAAGGAGATGGTGTCGGCCTGGTCGGCGCCCAGGTGCTTAAGCAGCACCTCGATGGCATGCTTCTTGGTGATGCCCTTGGGGCCAAGGTCACCAAACAGTGCCTGCTCGTCCTTGCCGCCCCAGGTGTTGCACTCCATGTCGGGGAACTCGACGATGCTGTCCAGGTGGTCCTGATAGCTGGACAGAATGAAGCTCACCTTGTTGACGTCATCGCGGTAGAGGTCGTCGGTGCGGATCATCGAGTTGACGAAGCCGTCGGCCTTGGCCTGGGCGGTTGCCTCGTCGGCACCCTTGCCCATGGCGTACTTGACCATGGTGGCCGGAGCCTGGACCTCGAACCAGTGGTTGATGTACATGCCGCTGTTGGCCTCGAGGTAGAAGCCCAGCTCGCGACCGTTGCACCAGTCGACGATGTGCTTGACCTGATCAACCGTGAGGGCCTGGTGCATGACAACCTGGCCTGCGTCCTCCACGTACCCGCCGTTGGCACCGATCATGCCATCCAGCTCGGGAAGGTCACGCTGCTCGATCTCGGCCTTGGAGCAGCCAGTGCAGATATAGACCTTGTGGCCGTTGGCGCGTGCCAGCTCAACAGCCTTCTTGGCGGAATCGGGACAAACCGTCTCATAGTTGATGAGCGTTCCGTCCACGTCCAGAAAAACGATCTTGCCCATGGGAATCCTCTCCTCCAATGTGATGCGACAACTCCCTCACTCTATCATGTACCTTGCATCATTTGCATGAGATGCAGGTGAGGGCGGGGCTATTCGCCTGTTTGCTACAAGCGAGCGCTCATATAATGGAAATGGCGTTTATCGTTCCAGACACGCGTGAGAGGGAGCAGCAATGTCTGATACGACCACAGAGCATTCCATGCCACGCGTGCACCCGCTGCGATGGCACGGGATCATGGCGTCGGAAACCTTGGCGGCCCAAAGGGCTGGCGTCATCATGTTCAGCATCATGTGTGTTGCCATGGTGGCCATGCAGCTCAACTATCTGGTGGTGGGCAATGCGCACATGATTGTGGTGCTTGCGCCCATGGCGCTGTGCGCGCTGTTGAACGGCACCGTCTCCGCCTTTGCCATAGGGGCAACCGCAGGATTGGCAGAGCTGATTCATGCCACATACCTGCCGCTTGACTACTACGAGAAGTACTTTACGGTGCCTACCAATTCCGTCGTCCTCTTTGCGCTGTCAGGACTTGTGCTGGGAGTGCTCTTCTGTCTTTGGGACTACCGGTTCAAAGACACGCGAGGATGGCGCCGCAGCGTGGCCTTGGCAGCGTGTTGTGCGCTCGGCTCGGCTTTCTTCACGGTATTCTTTCACTGGAGCGCCTACCTCATCAATTCCTTCTTGGACATAGAGCTTCCTCAGGACCTGCTCACTCAGCTCACCGGTTCGCATGAGATATTCTCCCAATGGTTGGCTGACTTTGGGCTCATGGCGATCGTAACGCTTGGAGCCGACCAACTCCTTCTACGCTATAGGGCCTCGAAAAGCGAGAGGACCATCCGCACGACCTTCCAGGGATGGTTGGCCGTAGTGATGACCGTGGCCTACATGGTAAGTGGAGCCATAGGCTACACGAGCATCTCAGGGGCCTGTCTGCAAGAGGCTGACCGGAACATGCTGGGAAGGCTCGAGTATCTTGCCGGGCAGCTGTCAGAACGCGATAAGATGCTCGATGGCATAGCGCGTCGCACCAAGATCTTGCCGACCATTTTGGAAGAAGTGCATGCTTCCTCCATGGGTGGTGTGGCTACGGGCATCGATTTTGGCAGCGAGAACCTGAGCATCATCGCCGAGGACGGGGTGATTGTCTCTTCGAGCGAGCCGTCCTATGTAGGCAGGAGCTTTGAGGACGTCGTAGGCGCAGGCTTGCTGGGTGGGTTTAGCGAGGACCTCTATGATGCCAAGCGGGCAAGCGAATGGGATATGGGCGGCGGCCATCTTTCCTACATGCGTGCCTCCGAGCTTGGCTATGCGCGCCTGAGCCGTTCCGGAACCTACCAGCTTATGGTGGCGATGCCTTCCACCGAGGTCTTCCGCTATCGCGGCATTGCCATGGCGGCCGTTTCGGTGGCGTTCCTCGTGGTGTTCATAGCCGTCTATGTGCAGGCGGCGCAATTGCTTCAGAACGTGGTGGTACGCGGCTTCGAACAGACTAACGCGACGCTTTCGCTGATCACCAAAGGCGATCTCTCGCAAGAGGTTGACGTGCACGACACCGTCGAGTTCACCAACCTCTCCGGTGGCATCAATGCCACCGTGCATGCCCTGCGCGACTCTATCGCCGAGGCCGAGACGCGCATCGACCGCGAGCTCAAGACGGCCAAGGCCATTCAGGCCAGCGCGCTTCCGCAAACCTTCCCGCCCTTCCCCGAGATCGACCGCTTTGACATCTACGCATCGATGAATCCCGCGAAGGACGTGGGTGGCGACTTCTACGACTTCTTCCTCATTGACGACCACACGCTGGGCTTTGTGATTGCCGACGTGAGCGGCAAGGGAATTCCGGCCGCCCTGTTCATGATGGCCGCAAAGACCGAGATAGGCAATTACATGCTGAGTGGCATCGACCTTGCGCAGGCCATTCAGTCGGCAAACTATCACCTGTGCCAGAGCAACGATGCGGGCATGTTCGTGACGGTTTGGGCGGCGACGCTCGACTTTGTCACCGGCGAGCTCACCTTCGTGAATGCTGGGCACAATCCTCCGGCGCTGCGCCACGAGGGGGCCTGGAGCCTGCTTACCGACCGCAGCGGATTGATCCTAGGGACCTTTGAGACGGCAAAATACCGCTCGCACAGCATTACGCTGACACCCAACGACCAGCTTGTGCTTTACACTGATGGGGTAACCGAGGCATTCTCTGCGCAGGACGAGCAGTATGGCGAGGACAGGCTGATGGCTTTCTTGAACTCACATGCCCACAATCATCCGCACGCGCTGGTTGATGGCTTGCGCTCAGACGTTTCCAGATGGGCGCAGGACACCGAGCAGTCCGATGACATAACGCTGCTCTCGCTTGAGTATGGCGTTGCGCCCGAGGTTTCCGGAACCATCACGGTACCCGCCACGATCGAGAACCTCAATGGCGTCATGAGCCTCATTCACGCAGAGCTGGCACGCAGGCTGTGCCCCATCTCGGTGCAGAACCAGATAGACGTGGCGCTCGAGGAGCTCTTCGTCAATGTCTGCCGGTACGCCTATGCCAACGAGCCCGAGGTGGGAAACGTGCGCGTCGACTACGTGTACAACGCCTCGCCCAATGCCCTGACGGTTCAGCTGACCGACCAGGGCGTGCCCTTCGACCCGGTTGAGGCCTCCGACCCGATGCGCGCGTTCTCGGTCGAGGATGCTCAGGTTGGTGGTTTGGGTATATTCATGGCTAAGAAGTCCGTGGACGACCTAAGCTATATGCGCGACGGCGACTCCAACGTCGTTGCTTTCAGGAAGACATGGTGACGGGGTAACCCGCCTAGAGAGAGGGATAGCTACATGAACATCACTACCGCAATCGATGGCGATACCGCCAAGATCACCGTTGAGGGCAAGCTCTCGGTAACCACAAGCCCCGAGCTTGAGAGCGCCATCATGGGCCTGCCCGAGTCGGTCGTGCACTTCGACTTCGATCTTGCCGGCCTCGACTACATCTCCAGTGCGGGCCTGCGCGTGCTGGTTACCACGCAGAAGCTGGCCACGCACCGCGGCGGCAGCATGATTCTGCGCCACCCCGTGAGCGACGTCTACGATGTCTTCGAGATGACCGGCCTGACCGAGATCTTCACCATCGAGCAGTAAGTGAGAGTCGGCGCCTGCCCCTAACGCTGAGTAAGGGGCAATGGCGGAACAGCTAACTCCCCGGCACAAAAGTGTTCCCGTATGCGATTGCGCGCTTGCAACTGCATACGGGAACACTTACGTGCCGGGGAGTTAGCTGTTCAGTGCCGAGGAGCTGGGCGTTCCGAGTCCGCTTATTCGCCGGGCTTGGCGGGAGGTTCGCCGCCAGCGCTACCAGGGCCACCTGTGCCATCAGGCTTTGCAGGGGGCTCGCCGCCGGCGCCTCCGGGGCCGCCCTCACCGGGCATCCCACCGGGGCCACCTGTGCTTTCGGGCAGCGTGAACTCGATGGCCGAGCCGCTTGAGGAGGTGCCTGCCGTGTAGGCCTCTCCATTGACGTAGAGCGTGTGCCCGTTGAGGTCGATGGCGTCGGCGTCGCAGGTCAGGGCGCTGACATACGAGTCGCCGGTGAGCTTCCAGGTAGAGCCAGACTCAATCTCCACGTAGACCGCGCCCTCGTTGGCCGCATTGATGGCGCCCGTGTAGGCGGAGCCCTCCTTCAGGTACATGTTCAGCTCCGAGACGCTGTCAACCACGATGTCACCATCGAGGGTCTGCTTGCTGGCATTGAGCGTCACATGCCCGCCGTTTGAGCCCTCGCTGCCCCAGCCGGCTGCGGCAAGGCGTGCCAGTACGCCATTGGCATCCTGGTTGGTGATGGTCGCCTCGCTGAGGTTGATTGTTGCCACCGTGTTGTTCACGAAGAACACGTCGCCGTTGGTGTTGGTGAGCGAGCCACCGTTCATGGTGAAGGATGCCTCGCCCTCGGCCGCATCGCCCGACATGGACTGATAGATCATGACGGCCTGGTACCAGTCGCTCTTGTCGCTGTTCTTGGTGGTGTTCGAGGCGGTTAGCTCGACATTGTCGAGCGTGACGGAGTTCTTGCCCTCAACGACGACTCCCTGCGAGGCGGTTGAGGTGAGCTTTGCATCGTGTACGGTGACGTCGGCGGTCGAATAGATGACGGGCGAACCGGTGCCATCTGTGGTGTAGGTGCCGCCGGTCACGTTTTGGGTGCCACCGCCACGGTCGGAGCGGATGGCTGCCGAGGAGTTGCCGGTGGTGTGGACGGTAAGGTCGGTGGCTTCGAGCGTTCCGCCGCCGGTGACCATGATGCCGCCCGAGCAGTTGCCCGTCGTGTCGATGGTCGAGTTGGCAATGGTGACGGTCGTGCCCTCCCCATACGAGAAGACGGCATTGGCATGCGTGCCGTTTGTGGTGACGGTGATGTCGTCGAGGGCAAGGGTGGCGCCCTCCTCTGCGTAGACGGCGGCGTTGGTGCCATAGAAGTCGGCCTCGTCGCCATCCGCCTCGCCCGTCTTGGTCACATCGGTGGCGGTGTAGCTGGCCTGCTCGCCACTCACCGCAATGGCGTGACCGTTGTCTGTGTCGTCGGAGATGGCCGTGCGCTCGGTGGTCTCCTCCTCTGCGGCAACGCCTTCGGTGCTGGTGTCAGTTGTCTGTGCGTTGGTTCCTCCGCAGCCGGTGAGGGCGATCGACAGGGCAAGGGGGAGCGTCCAGAGCCCCGTTGCCAGACGAGTCATGTTCTTAGTGCCGTTCATTGCGGCTCCTTCCCTAGACGGTGAGTCCATGGTAGGCGCAAGACCTTAAGGAACCTTGAAACGAAGCGAGCACATTTGTAGCACATGTAGCCAAAGTGTCTTTCAGGTTTGTCTGGTGGCTTTCTGGTAGAAACGCCTTCTCTGCATGGGCCCATTGGGTACCATCAGGGAAGGGTATTCGCGCGACCTTTGGTGGTGAGCAATATGGCCGTATTAAGCATCGGGTCGCTGAATTTGGACTACGTCTACTCGGTTCCTCACTTCGTGCAGCCAGGCGAGTCTCTGATTGCAACGGAGACTGCCGTGAAAGCTGGTGGCAAGGGCCTCAACCAAGCTTTGGCGCTCGCGCGTGCGGGGCTTTCCGTCGCTCATGTAGGGTGCATAGGGCATGAGGGCAAGGCATTGCGCGAGCTGCTGGTTGCCAACGGTGTGGACACAACGCGCGTCGAAGAGGTCGAGGTTGCGCAGGGAACGGCCTTCATCCAGGTTGACAGCAAGGGCCAGAACTGCATCGTGGTGTATCCGGGTTCCAACCAAGCGCTTACGGAAGCCCAGGTAGACGAGGCCTTGGGCAAGCTGGATGCCGATGACTACGTGGTCATGCAAAACGAGACGAGCTGTGTGGCGCACATTCTGGACGAGTGCGCGCGCCGTCAGCTTCGCGTGGTATTCAATCCGGCTCCCTATTCGGCAGACATTGCAGCGATGGACCTGTCGGTGGTGGAGTGGCTGGTGGTGAACGAGACCGAGGCGGCTGGACTCACGGGTTCTGCCGACCCCGACGAGGCATGGGCCGTGCTTCACGACACGTGGCCTCACTTGGGCCTTGTCGTGACGCTGGGCTCGAAGGGGTCCGTGGCATTTACGGGAGACAAGCGCAAGAAGCAGGCGGCCTACGCGGTTGAGACGGTTGACACGACGGCTGCGGGTGACACGTTCATAGGCTACTTCGTGGCTGGCTTGGTGGACGGGCTTTCGCTCTCAACCTGCCTGCGGCAGGCCTCGTGCGCGGCCGCGCTTGCTTGTACGCGCCCTGGGGCAGCGCCTTCGATCCCGCTTGCCCACGAGCTGCGCGCCCTCATGGAAAGCGAGTAGCAAACAGCAGGAGGGCCACCATTTCAAAGGGGCAAGGGTGTCGCCCCTTTGAAATGGTGCCCCTGAAGTGAAAAGGGAGGTGCCACTGGCCTGCAGTGGCACCTCCCTTCTGTAGCGTTGAGTTACCTGTGAGCCTACTCCAGCTCGTCGGCAATCTCGGCCAGGTACTCGATGATGGGCAGACGCTGCGGGCATGCCGCCTCGCACTGGCCGCAGCCGATGCAGTCGCTGGCGTTGACACCGGCCTTCTCGGCAGTGCTCGTGTAGCGACGCTTGGCCTCCGCCTCGTTCTCAAAGATGAGCTTGCAGTTCATGGCCTTGAAGAAGTCGGGGATAGGGATACCCATGGGGCAGCCGTCGGTGCAGTAGTGGCAGCCGGTGCACTTGTACTGATGCACGCTGGCCAGCGCCTCCTGCGCGCGGGTGATGACAGCCTGCTCGTCTGTGCTCAGCGGCTGGAAGGAGCGCATGTAGCTGACGTTGTCCTGCACCTGCTCGAGGGTGGACATGCCGCTGAGCACGGTGAGCACGCCCTCCATGGACGCCACGTAGCGAATGGCCCAGCTGGCGTACGAGACGTTGGGGTTGGCGGCGTCGAAGATCTCGCGCACCGTGCGCGGCGGGGTGGCAAGGCTGCCGCCCTTGACGGGCTCCATGACGGTGAAGGGAACGCCGTGGGCGCGGGCAACCTCGTAGTTGGCGCGCGCCTGGACGCTCGGCTCCTCCATGTCGGCGTAGTTGATCTGCAGCTGGATGAAGTCGATGTCGGGGTAGGCGGTAAGCAGGCGCTCGAGGCGCTCGGGGCCGGCGTGGTACGAGAAGCCCCAGTGGCGAATGATGCCCTGCTCCTTGAGGCCGCGAATCCAATCCCACAGGCCGAAGTCATCGTAGGTCTGCTGGTTGTTGTCCTGCACCGCGTGGAGCAGGTAGTAGTCCAGGTAGTCGACGCCCAAACGCTCCATCGAGGTCTGCAGCTGAGCTTTGGTCTGCTCGGCAGTGGGGCTGCCCAGCCATGCGTTTGCCTTGGTGGTAACGGTGAAGGCGTCACGCGGATAGCGCTCTACCAGCGCCTTCCTGGTGGCAATCTCCGACTCGCCGCCGTCATAGACATAGGCGGTGTCGAAGTAGGTGAGCCCGGCACCCATGAAGACATCCACCATCTGGCAGATCTGCTCCATGTCCATGGAGCCATCCTCGAGTTTGGGCAGGCGCATCATGCCAAAGCCGAGCTTTGGCGTGTCCTTGCCTAAATAGTTGTCTGCGTATGCCATGCGATCCTCTCCTCTCGCGAAGCCGATTGCCTCCCGCGGCAACCGACGTTTTTAGTTTATCAGACGTATTACGTGGCCTTATTCGCCTCAGTGGGAAGCATCGTTCCTGCATGGGTTTCAGGTAAGATGTGCCTCGCTGGATACGGATGCAGACACATACTGGACTTGTGACGAGAGGCGCATGATGGCAAAGCTCTATTTCCGTTATGGCTCGATGGGTAGCTCGAAGACGGCAAACGCCCTGATGGTGGCCTACAACTACCAGGAGAAGGGGCAGCGTGCGCTTCTGGCCAAGCCTGCCTTGGACAACCGTGACGGTGACGGCATCATGGCTTCGCGCATTGGCCTGTCGAGACCCTGCATCTCGGTCGAGCAGCTGCTCGGCATGAGCGACGAGGAGATTAGGTCATACGACTGCATCATCGTGGACGAGGCGCAATTCTGCACCAAGGAGCAGGTGGCGTTTCTGACTGACGTGGTTGATGTCCTTGAGGTGCCGGTCATCTGCTATGGCCTGAGGACCGACTTCCAGCGCAACCTCTTCGAGGGGTCGCTTTGGCTGATGGCGTGGGCAGACGTGATCGAAGAGGTGAAGACCGTCTGCTGGTGTGGGCGTGCGGCGACGTGCGTAGCACGCTTCGACGAGGACGGCGTCATGGTCACCGAAGGCAGCCAGGTACAGCTAGGCGGCAATGATTCCTATACGAGCGTCTGCCGCAGACACCACAAGCTAAAGGTCATTCGACAGCCGAAGGAGTAGGGGCCCGGCACAGGGCAGCTCAGGGCAATTAAGGGACACGCCCCTACCGCTAGGCTTCGCGATTGATGGAGCGCTCGGCCGAGAAGCCCTCGGGGTAGCGCCGGCGTAGCTTTGCGATGTTGGTTTCGAGGATGTCGTCGAGGTCCAGCTCAAGCGCCGTTGCAGCCTCCGCCAGATACCAGGCGATGTCGCCAAGCTCTGTTGCCATGGCCTCCCTGTCGAGCTCATGGCCTTGGAACAGGTGCTTTTTCACCAGGTCTATTGCCTCGCCGCTCTCGCCGCAGAGCCCCATGACGGCATTGCTCAGCACTTCGGTGGTGCTGAGGCTGGGATTGAGGGTGCGCATGGCAAGGCGCTGGTATTCGCTGGCGTGCATGTATACTCCCCGGAAGTCTGTTGTTGGTCTGGTATACGATAGCAGCTGTGAAGTGGCCTTGCGTCCGGCAGGGTTGCGCCGGGTGGAGAGGTGTGTATGGGAACCCTGTACGTGAGCGATCTTGACGGAACGCTGCTGCGACGCAACCAGCAGACGTCTGCCTACACCAATCGCGTCATTAACCAGCTGGTTAAGCAGGGCCTGTGCTTCTCGTATGCCACCGCGCGCTCGTACAGCACGGCGCGCCTGGTGACCAAGGGAATGGTGGCAGCGTTTCCGCTCATCGTGTACAACGGGGCCTTCATCCGCGACAACGCAAGCGGCGAGTTGCTCCATACCTCCGCGTTTGAGCCCTGCGACGCTGAACGCATTGTGCGCGAGCTTTCGGGGCAAGGCGTGGCACCCATCGTCTACGAGATGATTGATGGGGCGGAGCGCTTCTCGTACCTGCCCGATGCCATCAACAGGCAAACGGCGGAGTTCATTGCGCTTCGCCAGGGGGACGGGCGCGACCGCAAGGTGTCGACACTGGAGGAGCTGCTGGTAGGGGAGGTCTTTTACTTCACATGCATTGGTGAGCCTCAGCAGCTGGAGCCCTTCTTCAGACGCTATCGCACGACGTTCCATTGCGTCTATCAGCGCGACATCTACTCGGGCGAGCAGTGGCTCGAGATCATGCCGAAGACCACTTCAAAGGCCCATGCGGCGCGCCGGCTCAAGGAGCTGTTGGGCTGCGAGCGCGTGGTGGCCTTTGGTGATGGCCCGAACGACATCGAGCTGTTCGATGTGGCGGACGAGTCATATGCCGTGGCCAATGCGGTGCCCGAGCTGAAGTGCCGGGCGACGGCGGTCATAGGTTCGAACGAGGACGACGGCGTAGCCAAGTGGCTCGCCGAGCACGCTAACCCTAAGGGCAATTAGGGGATGGTGAAATTAGGGCATGTCCCCTAATTTCCGGAATGCCCCCCAGCGCACGTCATTGCCCTACAATCCACTGGAGGGGAAGGCGTGCAGGGCAAAGCCAATGAGGGGGCTGCCATGGGACTGCTTGAGAGGCTCTTCGGAGAAGTGCACGTGCCAGGCGCCGATGGTGTGCGCATCCTCGATGTGCCCAGCGCCATGAACTTGCGCGAGCTGGGCAACTATGACACCCCGGCAGGCAAGACGGCTGCTCATCGCTTTTTGCGTTGTGGCTCCACGCGCTGCATGAGCCAGAAGGACCGCGCCTGGCTGCGCGAATACGGTCTGACGCATGTGCTTGACCTGCGCGGCTATGGCGAAAGCCCCGAGCAGACTTGCCCCTTTGCGCGCGAGCGGGGCATGGTGTGGAAGAACGTCTCGCTCTTCGGGCAGAACCTCTCGGACCCCGAACTTGTGGCGGCACAGGGCAACCTCGACTACCTGGCGCGAGGATATCTGGCCATGCTGGGCAACCACGAGGCGGTCTGCGAGGCACTGACCTTTTTGGCAGAAGTTCCGCAGCAGGAGTGCGCGCTCTTCCACTGCGCGGCGGGCATGGACCGCACCGGGATGGTCTCGATGCTGCTGTTGGGCGCGGCCGGTGTGTCGCGCAGCGACATTGTGCGCGACTACCTGTACTCGTTTGCATCCGTGCATGACGTAGACGCCTTCGTGCAGACAGGCGAGGTGCCCAAGGCCCTGGCGGGAACTCGGCTTGAGGGCAGGCTGCAGACGGTGGGCAAGGTCTACGACGCGCTGGTGCGTGCATACGGAGATGTGGGTAGCTACCTGCGAGCCTGTGGTATGGACGACGCGACCCTTGCGGCCCTGCGCAGCCGCCTGTTGGGATAACGTGCGCCGGGGGCACAAAACTGCCCGGCAATTTAGCGCTCCGGGGTTGCAGATTCGAGACCGCACCTTAGTCCTGGAGCACTAAATTGCCGGGCAGTTTTGTGCCCCAAGCATCAGGGCGCGACTCTCAATCACCCTAAAAGGGGTAGCATCAAAGCCGCAAATAGAAGCAGCTCTTTCGAGGAGGAACCTCATGATCGTCTCGGCACTCGATGCGGCACAGTTTGACACCACGACCGCAAAGCGCCTATCCCGCGCCATGGAATGGCTTGGCCAGACCGATATGGCCGCCCTGACTCCCGGCCGTCACGACATCGATGGCGACGAGATCTATGCCAACGTCATGGAGGTCACTACGATGCTTCCGGCCGAGAAGCAGTTTGAGGCTCACCATCGCTACATCGACATTCATTACGTCATCGAGGGTACGGAGCTCATTGGCGTGGCGCCGGTGGGGGAGTGCCCGGTCGTGCAGGAGTATGCGGAGGCGGACGACTACAGCCTACATACCGACCCTGCCGATCCCGCTCGCGTGAGCTGGGCGCTGCTGAAGGCTGGCGAGCTTTGCGTGACGCCGCCCGCCGATGCCCACAAGCCTGCGTGTGCGGCAGATGGGCCGACACATCTCAAGAAAGCCTGCGTTAAGGTGCTCGTGGGCTAGTTTGAATATCCGGGGCAGCAGGGGTCCCGTATGCAGACGAAAACGGAGGGACGTGGCACTCTCACTACCAATCGGTAGGCTAGAGTGTTGCCCGTGTCGACCGGTATTTCAGGGGAGGGGCTTGAGATGATGGACCTAAGGGGAGAGCGGGTACTCGTAACGCTGCCATTGACCGAGGCGCAACGTCTTGAGTTTGATGCGCTTGCCGCAGGCGCAGGTGCTACGTGCGTATTTGCGCCATCCAACGAGGTGACCCAGGAAGACGTTGACGGTGCAGCCATCGTGCTGGGCAACGTGCCGGCAAAGCTGCTGCACGGGCAACAGAGCCTAAGGTGGCTGCAGACTTACACGGCCGGCTACGACCAGTATGTGGCGCCGGGCTTGCTGGCTGAAGGTACCATCCTCACCTGCGCGACCGGCGCGTATGGCCAGGCGGTGTCGGAGCACATGTTTGCCCAGCTCCTCTGCCTCATGAAGAAGCTGCACCTCTATCGTGATCACCAGCATGAGGGCGCTTGGACAGACGAGGGTCCCATCACTTCGCTTGTGGGGGCAACTGTGCTCGTGCTGGGCACCGGTGACATTGGCTCGAGCTTCGCGCGCCTGGTGTGCGCGCTTGGCGCCACGGCGTGGGGTGTGCGGCGTAGGGTTGACGAGCCCGTGGAGCCCTTCGAGCGGCTGTTCTCGTTTGATCAGCTCGCTGAGGTGCTTCCCCAGGTTGATGTGGTTGCCAGCGTGCTGCCGAGCACGCCCGAGACGCGCGGCCTTGCCAATGCGGAGTTCTTCGCGGCCATGAAGCCCGGTGCGTTCTTCGTCAATGCCGGCCGTGGCGACCTTGTGGTCTCCGAGGACCTAATTGACGCGCTGGAATCAGGGCACCTTGCTGGCGCTGCGCTCGACGTGACCAATCCCGAACCGCTGCCTGCAGACCATCCGCTCTGGCAGCAGACCAATGTGCTGATTACGCCGCATATCTCGGGTGGCTGGCACCTTCAGGCAACCATCGACAATGCGGTGAGTCTCTGCAAGGGCAACCTAGAGGCCTACCTATCCGGAAATCCGCTGCGCAACGTGGTGGCGCGCTAACGATCGCGTTCGTGGCGTAGCCTAATTCCTGCGCTGCTTCTCCCAGGGGCGTGTGGTCACACGCCAATGCAGGTAGAACAGCAGGGCGCCTGCGGATGCCGCGAGGATGATGCCCGCGCCGATGGGGGCGGCGTAGGAGCCCGTGATGTCGTAGGCAAAGCCTGCGATTGTCACGCCAAGGGCCGAGGCAAGGCTCGTGAATAGCGACATGGCAGAGTAGGCATCAGCGTACTGGCGGTCGCCGTAGAGGTGGCGCGTGAGCAGCGAGACGCCGAGCGAACCGATGGAAAAGCTTGTGCCGAACAGGAAGCCGGAAGCAAGCAACGACGCCTGACCACCAAGGTTGAGCAGGATGAGCACGAGGCCGCAGGTTGTGGTGACTAGCGAGCAGACGATGGCCTTGAAGATGCCCCATCGGTCGGCGATGGCGCCAAGCGCGAATTTGCTGAAGACGTTGCCTACCATCGACGCGGAGAGAAGCAGGGCTCCGACCTGCGCGCTGTAGCCATAGTCTTGGGCGAGCGATGCCATGTGTCCGGAGAGCGAGGTGATGAGGACGATGCACAGCACGAAGGCGACCAGTGCGACGAAGGTCGGGGTGAACACGCGGAAGGTGAGGCCAAGGTCGCTGGGGGTGCCGGTATCCGTCTCTTCGGGTTTCTCATCGGCTCCGTAGGGCGTAAGTCCCACCTCTTGTGGGGTGAGGGGGCAGAACAGGAGCACCGGAAGAATGGTGAGCAGGGTGAACCCCACGTAGCCAAGGTACGCCGTTTGATACCCGAAGCGCTGGATGCAGCTCGTCACGATGGGGCTGGCGATGGCCGACCCGATGCCGGAGCCCGAGAGCGCGATGCCCGTGATGGTGCCCCTGCCCTTCTCGAACCAGTTGCCGATGTAGAGCGTGATGACGAGCATCGAGACGGCGGCAAAGCCGATGCCGCGCACGATGGCCGCGACATCCATCACGAGCGTGTTTGGTGCCAAGGCTATGACTACGCCGGATACGAGCACAAGCAGGCTCGCAACGGTCATGATGTTGCGCATCTTGTGCCCATGCGCAATAGAGCGTGACACGATGGGCGTGAAGAAGCCAATGGCTAGATTGGAGAGGGAAAAGTGCATCGTGATGGCACCTTGGCCCGTTCCCAGACTGTCTGCCATAGGCTTGTAGAACACGCCGTAGGCATTGGGAAGACCCATCGTTCCGCATGCCATCAGGCAGACGAGAACGGCAACTTTCAAGTAGGTGAATTTGCTTGCCTTGCCCATGTGATTCCCTCCGAGCCTGGCATTTCCATGTGTGGCTATCCTCCTCGTATTCTATCTGAGGGTTTTGCATAGCCGTGCTAGCTGCTGAGTATGGTTGTCATGCACTACGTGTATGGGTTGGGGCAAACAAGAACCTTCCCACGCTGAGCGACTTGAGACGGCGCGGCGTCACCCTCTGCCTTATTACGCTCTGCTACTCCTCGCCCAACGTGGGCCTCTTTGACCACGTGATTCGCCTGTCTTCGCGTGAGTACTCGAACGTGGGCATCCACCCCATGAAGGTGCTGGTCGAGTACATGATGCGTCGCGCGCTTGTGGTGAGCGCGGAGGAGTGGGCCACACCTCCTGCATGAATGAAACCGGCGCACGTTCAGCCTTGCATGCTGAACGTGCGCCGAGTGTGTGAGATGGCCAAAGGATGTAGGCCATCGGTTTTGGATGATGGCTTCTAGCAGACGACCGTCACGGGCACGTCGAGGATCTTGGCCACCTTCTTGATGGTCTCGGTCCAGCTGCCCTGCGCTGCGGCAAAGTGGTGCGTGGGGCCACACTCGCACCAGCGGTTGTTCCACTCGCGCGCGCCGATGCTAAAGCGCGTGCGGAAGGTCGTGTCGCCGTTGCCCAGCGTGGGGCCGTCCTCGATCACGCCCTCGCTCACCACGAACTTGAAGTGCCCGTCGGCATCCTGCGTGATGCCCAGATAGGTGATGGGGCCCGCCTTGGGGTAGAAGCGCGTGAGGAAGCCGCCGCCCGCCTTGCCGTGGAACACATCGACGATCTCCATGGAGGCCTTGCGAGCGGTGGAGAAGCACGCATCGCCCGAGCCAGAGTGGCCGATGAGCACCACGTCGTCGTTGAAGTCGAAGGTGTAGAACTCCGAGAGCTGGCAGGCACCGGAGAGGACCTTGCATATCATCATGCCCATGGCCACCTTGATGTCGCCCTCCACAGCGCAGGCGACGCCCTGCTTGATGAGCATCGAGAACGCGGGAATGAGCATGGAGTCGAGGACTCCTGCCTTGCCCTGGGCGAAGCCGTCGTCGTGGCTGGCAACGAAGCCCAGCTCCTCGTCCTTCACCCACTGCTCGAAGGCCACGACGTAGCGTGCCATCTCGTGGATGCTCGCCTCGTCGTAGTCACCGAGGATGTCGAAGGTGTCGTGGATGTCGGCAACCTTGGCGG
>CACXFC010000202.1 GCA_902766835.1 uncultured Coriobacteriaceae bacterium
CATCGGCACCGCCGAGACCGTGCACGCCGCCACCCGTGGCGAGAAGATCACCGTCATCTTCATCAACAACGCCATCTACGGCATGACGGGCGGCCAGATGGCCCCCACCTCGCTGCCCAACCAGGTGACCCAGACCAGCCCCTACGGCCGTGACGTGAGCAAGGCCGGCTACCCGGTGCGCATTGCCGAGCTGCTTTCCACCCTCGACGGCGTTGCCTACGTGGAGCGCGTCACCTGCGACTCGACCGCGCACATCCGCGCCGCCAAGAAGGCCATCAAGAAGGCCTTCCAGACCCAGATTGACGGCATTGGCTACTCGCTGGTCGAGGTTGTGGCAACCTGCCCCACCAACTGGGGCATGACGCCGCAGGCCGCCTTCCAGTGGCTGCGTGACAACATGCTGCCCTACTACCCGCTTGGCGTGTACAAGGACGTTGTGGCCGACGGCTTTGCCAATGCCGCCGAGGCCGCGCTCGAGCGCGCCAAGGACTGCCCCATCGCCCAGCAGAATAAGGAGGACTAGCTATGGCTGAGGACTTCAACCACGAGCTGCTCTGCGTGCTTTCGGGCTTTGGTGGCCAGGGCCTGCTCTTTGCCGGCAAGGTCATGGCCAACACGGGCCTACTCGACGGTCGCCACGTCTCTTGGATGCCCAGCTACGGCCCCGAGATGCGTGGTGGCACGGCCAACTGCAGCGTGTCGCTTTCCGACGACGCCATTGGCACGCCGTTCATCACCAAGCCCACGGCCGTCATTGCCATGAACCAGCCTTCCGTTGAGAAGTTTGGCCCCACCGTGGTGCCCGGCGGAACGATGGTTGTTGACTCCACGCTGGCCATGAACGGCGCCGAGGGCGTCGAGCTGGCCGAGGGCGTGAAGGTCTTTGCCTTCAAGGCAACGGAGATGGCAGAGGACGCGGGGCTCAAGGGCCTGGCCAACATCATCTGCCTGGGCAAGCTCTGGGCCGAGACCCACTTCTGCACCCGCGAGACGCTCGACGCGGCGCTCGAGAAGTGCGTGCCGCCCAAGAAGCAGCACCTGCTTGAGCCCAACAAGCGCGCCCTGCAGATGGGCATCGACCTGTAGGTCATTGGGCTAGAGTCTGATTCGGACGAAGCGGAGGGGCCTCGCACAAGCGAGGCCCCTCTTTTGGTTTACCCGGCAAACGACGCGAGCAGCACGCCCCCAGCGCACGCTTTCGGGCTTGTTAAATCAGGCCGTCGGTCTTGTCCTGCTCATTGTTCTTGAGCTTGGCGGCCTCTTCGTCGCGCTTGCGAATGGCCACGCGGCGAATCTTGCCATTCACGGTCTTAGGCAGTTCTGCCACATAGTCAATGATGCGCGGGTACTTGTAGGGTGCCGTCTCGCGCTTGACGTAGGTCTGAAGCTCCTTGGTAAGCTCAGGCGAGCCCTCAAAGCCCTCGTGCAGCACGATGGTCGCCTTAACAGCCTTGCCGCGCACCGGGTCGGGAACGCCCGTTACAGCGCACTCGCGCACGGCCGCATGCTGCAGCAACACACTCTCAATCTCAGTTGGGCCAATGCGATAGCCCGAGCTCTTGATAACGTCGTCGTTGCGGCCCACGTACCACAGGTACTCGTCCTCGTCGCGCCAAGCCGTATCGCCGGTGTGATACCAACCGTCATAGATGGCCTCGTCGGTCTTCTCTTGGTCGCGGTAGTACTCCATCATGATGCCGGCGGGCGGGTTTTCCTTGTCGTAGCGAATGCAGATCTCGCCCGTCTCGCCGTAGTCGCACTCAGTGCCGTCGTCATGCAGGATGCGGATGTCGTACAGCGGCACGATCTTGCCCATGGAGCCTGGGCGCGGCGTGGCATTGTTGAGGTTGGCGATGGTAAGCGGCGTCTCGGTCTGGCCAAAACCCTCGTAGATGGTAAGGCCGGTGTGCTCGCGCCAGAAGTCGTACAGGTCGGGGTTGAGGGCCTCCCCTGCCGTGGTGCAGTACTTGAGCGAGCTGAGGTCATGGGAGTCCACGTCGCTCTGCATCATGAGACGGTACATCGTGGGCGGGCAGCACAGCGTGGTCACGTGATACTTGCTCACCAAGTCGAGGATGGCGTCGCCGCTGAAGCGGTCGAAGTCATAGGTGAAGACACATGACTCCATGGTCCATGCGCCGTAGAACTTGCCCCACACGGCCTTGCCCCAGCCGGTGTCTGCAATGGTGAAGTGCAGGCCGCCGTCGCCGATGACGTTGTGCCACAGCTTGGCCGTGATGGTATGGGCAAGGGCATAGGTGCCGTTGTGCAGCACCATCTTGGGATTGCCCGAGGTGCCAGAGGAGAAGTACATGATCATGGGCTCATCGACCGTTGTGGGCACGCGGCCCCAGAAGTCGCTGGCCGCACGTACGCCGGTGTTGTAGTCGACCCAACCCTCGCGGTCGCAGGTGAGCTCGCAGATGTGCTCGGGGCCCGAGAGCCTGCGGTGGCGGCTAGGCTCGAAGCTCGGCTCGCTCACCTCAAGGCCCGCGCCACCGGCAGCGACGAGGATCTTCTTCTGCAGGTCGGGGCAGTTGGGCGCCACCGCATCTACCACGTCGGCAATGGCGCCTGCATCGGTGCAGATGACAGCCTTGCACGAAGCCGCCTGCAGACGGTACTCAAGGTCGTGCTCGCGCAGCATGAAGGTCGCCGGCACCAGCACTGCGCCAATCTTGTGCAGCGCGAGGGCCGTGAACCAGAACTGATAGTGGCGGCGCAGGATGACCAGCACCATGTCGCCCTTGCGGATACCCTGCGACACCAGGAAGTTTGCGCACTTGTCGCTCCAGAACTTCATCTCGCCGAAGCTGAAGCGATGCTCCTCCCCCTCGGGATTGCACCACACCATGGCGGGGCGGTTGGGATCGTTGACGGCTATGTCGTCTACGACGTCATAAGCCCAGCTAAAGTTCTTGTCATAGTGCAGTGAGATATGAGCTATCTCGCCGTTCAGATTGCGGCTCTCAGAGATGTAGTTCTCGTTTATGTAACGCATGGCGTTTGTGATCCTTTGCAAAGAGATTCGTCACACTCAGGCGCGGCACACCACGCCCAGCACGACGCTGTGGTCGGTAGTCTGAGTTAACGGCACCGTCCGCAAGAAGGCGGGCGATGCC
>CACXFC010000203.1 GCA_902766835.1 uncultured Coriobacteriaceae bacterium
ACCCTCTGCTTCCGCTCCCCCACCTGCACCCCGCGCGACGTCTTCGTGGGCAAGAAGCTCGCCGAGATCTGCGGCGAGGACTGCGACACCTTCGCCGACCAGATGTTTGACGCCGGTGCCGACCTCACCGGCCGCACCGCCGACGAGGTCTTCAACTCCGACTTCAAGGTCTTCAGCCGCGGCAACGTCCGCTTCGGCGTGGGCCAGGGCTCCTTCATGACCGAGGCCAGCCGCAAGGCAGCCGAGGCTCTGGTTGGCCCCTACCTTGAGGACGGCGCGCGCGTGAACGAGCTGCCCATGGTCTTCTACCTCTTCACCGACGTGAAGACCCAGACCTCCGACATGCTCTACTGGGGCGCCGCAGCCGAGGAGATTGCCGCCAAGGCCTTCAACGTCACCCCCGAGAACGGCATCGCCGTCCTGAAGGGCGTCGTCTCCCGCAAGAAGCAGGTCATTCCCGCACTGATGGCCACGCTTCAGCGCATGCAGGAGGAAGCCGAGTAGCGCAGGTTCTGTCGCACCAAAGACAAGGGGCGCCCAGCCGAATGGTTGGGCGCCCCTTTTTGTCTGCCCCATCATATATGTCACATGCGTGAGCCTTGGGGTCGGTTCTTGCGGCACATCCGTGTGCGAAAGCGCACACGGATGTGCCGCAAGAACCGACCCCAAGGCTCACGCATCGGCAACCATAGTGCCTTATGCATGAGAGGCGCCCGGCCATGTTGCCGGACGCTTTCCTTTCTGTGCGACGATATCGATGACACACCGCACTGGAGGCTGAGACATCCATGCCGGGTGCAGCGAATCGTAATGTAACGGGCGATTAACGCTCCTCAGCAATGCGAGTTTGACGTGGTAGCATTCTCCAGAAACATTTTTGCCTGTCGTAAGGAAAGGAACGCCGCCACATGATCGCAATCGTCAAGCAATCAGCCTCGCCAGAGCAACTCGACCAGTTTGTCTCCTGGATTGAAGCCCGAGGGTATCGCACCAACGTTTCGCGCGGCGACAACGAGACCATCGTTGGCATCATCGGCGACACCACCAAAATCGACCCGTTCCTGCTTGAGTCCCTCGATATCATCGACCAGGTCCAGCGGGTCTCCGAGCCCTACAAGCTCGCGAACCGCAAGTTCCATCCCGAAGACACCATCGTCGACTGTGGCCACGGCGTGCTTATCGGCGGAGGCCACTTCCAGGTCATGGCCGGCCCCTGCTCGGTTGAGGGGGATAACCTCATTGAGATAGCCCGTGCGGTCAAGGCAGCCGGCGCCACCATCCTTCGCGGCGGAGCTTACAAACCCCGCACCTCCCCCTACGCCTACCAGGGTATGGGCGAGGAAGGCCTCGACCTTCTTCTCGAGGCCTCAGCAGAACTTGACATGCCTATCGTGACCGAGGTCATGGACCCCCGCGACGTGCAGGTCTTCGTCGACCGCAAGATTGACATCATGCAGATCGGCGCCCGCAACGCACAGAACTTCAACCTCCTCAAGGAGGTCGGGAAGACCACGACACCCGTGCTTCTCAAGCGCGGCCTGTCGGGCACCATCGACGAGCTGCTGATGGCTGCCGAGTACATCATGAGCGAAGGCAACCCCAACGTCATCCTCTGCGAGCGCGGCATCAGGACCTTCGAGACCCGCACGCGCAACACCTTTGACGTGAACGCCATCCCCGTGCTGCACCACCTCACGCACCTGCCCGTCGTGGGCGACCCGAGCCACGCTACCGGCTACACCCGCTATGTCAAGGCCGCTGCGTTCGCCGCAACCGCCGCAGGTGCTGACGGGCTCGAGATCGAGGTGCACAACTGCCCGCAGGAGGCGTGGTCCGATGGCGCCCAGGCGCTGGTTCCCACCGAGTTTGCCGACGCCATGCGCCGCATCGCCCTCATCCGCGAAGCCATCACCGCAGAACTGGAGTAGCGCATGAGCCTTGAGCATCCCAGCGTCCCCGAAGGCGCGACCTTCGTCCCCGGGCGCATCGGCATTGTGGGCCTCGGGCTTATGGGAGGGTCGTTTGCCAAGGCCTTCCATGCGGCAGGATGCGAGGTCTTCGCATGGAACCGCACGCACGCAACCCTCGAGCTCGCCATGATCGAGACGGTCGACGGGGAGCTCGACGAACAGACCGTGGGGTCCTGCGAGCTCATCATCCTCGCCGGCTACCCCCAAGCGAGCATCGACTGGCTTACCGCATGGGCGCCCAAGATCTCGCCGGGTGCCATCGTCATCGACGTAGTGGGCGTCAAGCGCGTCATCTGCAAGACCTGCTTCGAGCTGGCCGCACAGCATGAGTGGACCTTCGTGGGCTGCCACCCCATGGCGGGCACGCAGTTCTCGGGCTATGCGCACACCAGGGCCACGATGTTCCGCAACGCTCCCATGGTGGTGGTTCCTCCCGCCATGGACGACTTCGTGCGTGCCGACGTGCTCGAGCGCCTCAAGACGCTGCTTCTGCCATGCGGCTTTGGCTCCTTCACCCTGACAAGCGCCGAGGAGCACGACGAGCTCATCGCCTACACCTCGCAGCTTGCGCACGTGGTGTCCAACGCCTACGTCAAGAGCCCTGCCGCCCAGAAGCACAAGGGGTTCTCCGCCGGCTCCTACAAGGACCTCACGCGTGTCGCTCGCCTCAACGCGACCATGTGGAGCGAGCTGTTCCTCGACAACGCCGACTACCTCTCCGCAGAGATCGGCACCCTCATCAGCAACCTGCAACAGTACAAGGACGCCATCGATGCCGGCGACCAGGCGCGCCTGCATGAGCTCTTGGCAGAGGGCGACCGCCTGAAGCGAGAGTCAGAGCGCTCATGAGCACCATAACTATCCCGGTGCACACGTCCTCGCGCGCCTACGACGTGCTGGTGGGGCCAGGCGTCCTCGACCAGGTGGGTGAGGTCTGCGCACGCTGCGCCGGCGGCACGGTGGCCGCCGTCATCTCCGACTCGAACGTGGCGCCCCTCTATGGGCAGCGCGTGCTCTCGTCGCTGGAGCGCGCGGGGTATCGCACCGCACTGCTCACCTTCCCTGCGGGCGAGCAGAACAAGCGCCTCTCGACGCTCGAGACGCTCCTCGAGGGTCTGGCCGCGGCAGAGCTCTCGCGCGATGACGTGGTCGTTGCCCTGGGCGGCGGTGTCACGGGCGACATGGCCGGCCTTGCCGCAGCGCTCTACCTGCGCGGCATTCAGGTCGTGCAGGTCCCCACGTCGCTGCTGGCCATGGTCGACTCCTCCGTGGGCGGCAAGACCGCCGTCGACCTGGCGCACGGCAAGAACCTCGCCGGGGCCTTCCATCAGCCCTCGGCCGTCGTGGTTGACATCGATTGCCTGAAGACCCTCTCGCATGAGCTGTTTAGCGACTCGTGCGGCGAGGTCATCAAGCATGGCGTGCTTGCCGACCCTGCGCTCTTCGCCCACCTTGCGAAGCATCCGCTGAATGCCCCTGACGTCACCTCAGACGAGCTCGTAAGCGTCGTGGCGCGAAACATCGAGATAAAGCGCAATGTGGTTGATGCCGACGAGAAGGAGCATGGCCTGCGTCAGACACTCAACCTCGGCCACACCCTTGGGCACGCCATCGAGGCCTCCAGCAACTTCACGCTCGGGCACGGCTCGTCGGTTGCCGCAGGCCTGTGCTGCATAGCGCGCGGTGCGGCGGCCAAGGGTTGGTGCAGCGAAGACTGCGCCCGCCAGATAGAACGCGCCACGCTCGCCCATGGCCTGCCCATCGACACGAGCGTTGGCCACGAGACGATTTTCGCCTTTGCGACCCACGACAAGAAGCGCCACGGGAGTACCATCAATGTGGTCATCCCGCACGCAATTGGCTCCGTGAGTGTACGCACCATCACGTTTGACGAGCTTGCTGAGCTGATTGAGCTCGGGTGCAACGCCCATCCATCCAGCGAAGTGAGCCTATGAACATCCTGATCGAGCCCCACCAACTCTCCGGCAGCATTGCCGCCATGCCCTCCAAGTCCGTCGCGCACCGCCTCCTCATCCTGTCTGGCCTGTGCAGCGGCATCACCGACATTGCCTGCACCTCGTTTTCCGACGACATCGCCGCGACGCTCAGGTGCCTCAAAGCCCTTGGGGCACCGGCCATGCGCACGCGCTTTGGCGTGCGGATGGTGCCCGTGACGGTGGGTGGCGTTCGCACGGGACGCACCCTCGATGTGGGAGAGTCGGGCTCGACCCTTCGCTTCCTGCTTCCGGTTGTGGCAGCCCTTGGCTGCAAAGCCACCTTCGCCCTGCACGGTCGGCTTCCCAAGCGGCCCCTTTCCCCACTTGACCAGCAGCTTTGCGAGCATGGCATAGAGCTTTCCGGCCTTGGCACGCCCGATCTTTCCGTGAGCGGCCAGCTTTCCGGCGGACGCTTCGTGCTGCCCGGATCGGTCTCCTCGCAATACGTCAGCGGCCTGCTCATGGCGACCCCGCTGCTCGATGAGGACGTGGAGATACTGGTACGCGAGCCCGTTGAGTCGAAGGGCTACATCAAGCTCACGCTCGACGCGCTCGCGAACTTTGGCGTCGAGGTGGCGTGCGATACCACCACCGTAGATGACGTGCGCTGCCGCCGCTATGCCCTTTCGGCCGACCAGCACCTTAGCTCGCCGCGCACCTGCGAGGTGGAGGGCGACTGGTCCAACGCCGGCTTCTGGCTGGGAGCCGGGGCCTTGGGCTCAGAGCCGCTCTGCATCACCGGGCTCAACCTCTCAAGCGGGCAGGGCGACCGCGCCATCATGGCTGCGCTTTCGCTTCTTGGCGCACGAATCGGCCGCTCCTCCGGCATCGTCGCCGCCTCGCGGGACAACCTTCGCGGACGCACCATCAACGTGTCCGACATCCCCGACCTGGCAGCGCCGCTTGCCGCCGTTGGGGCCTATGCGCAGGGAACCACGAGGCTTTGCGGTGCGCGCCGCCTGCGCCTCAAGGAGTCCGACCGCCTTGCCACCATATGCAACGCCATCTGCGCCCTAGGCGGCAAGGCCGAAGTCGTGTCGGACGACCTGGTCATCGAGGGCGTGCCCCAGCTCTGCGGCGGCACGGTCGATGCCTGCAATGACCACCGCATAGCGATGATGGCGGCAATCTGCGCAGCCTATGCGTCCGGGCCCAGCGTCATTGTGGGCGCGGAGTGCGTGACCAAGTCGTACCCCACCTTCTTCGAGGACTTCCGCGCCCTGGGCGGCATTGCACGGGAGCAGAAAGACTAGGAGGACAGCTGCTATGGCCTCAAGCTTTGGCACGGCCCTAAGAGTCTCGATCTTCGGCCAGTCCCACTCCCCCGCCATCGGATGCGTCGTGGAGGGTCTGCCGGCAGGCTTCACGCCCGACCTCGCACGCCTGAACGCCTTCATGGCACGCAGGGCGCCGGGGCAGGCAAGCTGGACCACCCCACGCAAGGAGGCAGACACCCCCTCCATCCTCTCGGGCCTCAACCAACGTGGCGAGACCTGCGGAGCGCCCCTTGCTCTCGTCATCGAGAACGCCAACACCCGCTCTGGGGACTATGACGACGTCATGCGCATACCGCGCCCCGGGCATGCGGACTTCACCGCACAGGCAAAGTGGCACGGACACCAGGACGTGCCGGGCGGCGGCCACTTCTCGGGACGCCTCACCGCCCCGCTCTGCGCCGCGGGAGGCATAGCACTCCAGGTGCTTGAGGAGCGCGGGGTGCGTATCGGCGCGCACGCGCTTCAGATTGGCACGGTGCTCGACGAGCCCCTGTGCGCCCAGAACAACGACGGCGCCGCGCGACAGGCCCTCGCCTCGCAGCTCGATGCGCTTGGCGACGGGCGCGCCTTCCCCACCCTTTCGCAGGATGCCGGCCTAGCCATGATTGCGGCCATTGACGAGGCGCGGGCGGCTCAGGATTCCGTGGGCGGACAGGTGGAATGCGTTGCCACGGGACTGCCCGCAGGCATCGGCGAGCCCATGTTCGACGGCGTCGAGAGCGCCATCGCGCGCATCGCCTTTGGCATACCGGCCGTCAAGGGTCTGGAGTTTGGCTCAGGCTTTGCCGTTGCCGGCGCGCGCGGCAGCGCCAACAACGACCCCTACGCCGTAGAGGACGGACAGGTCGTCCCCCTCAAGAATGATGCCGGCGGCAACCTTGGCGGGATCACCACGGGCGCACCGCTCGTCATGCGCCTTGCCATCAAGCCGACACCTTCCATTGCCCAGGCTCAAGCATCCGTCGACCTGCAGGAACAGACCGATGCAACGCTTTGCCTGAAGGGCCGCCACGACCCCTGCATCGTGCCCAGGGCCGTACCTGTAGCCGAGGCTGCCATGGCACTTGCTCTTCTCGACTGCTGGCTGGCCTTTCCGCCGCAAGCCACCTAGACCATAAGGAGTCCCATGCCGAACCTCGACGAGCTCCGAGCACAGATAACCTCAATCGACCAGCAGATCTTCTCGCTCTTCAACCAGCGCATGCAGGTCGTCTCCGACGTGGCCTCCTACAAGGCGGCAACGGGCATGCCCGTCTACGACCGCAAGCGCGAGCGCGAGAACATCCAGCGCGCAACCCAAAGCGTTCCGCCAGAGCTTGCCAGCTATGCCGCCGTGCTGCAGAGCGTCCTCATGGAGGCGGCCCGCGCCTCAGAGCACCAGGCCCTTGACGCCAAGCACGACGCAAGCGAGGCCATCCGCAATGCCCTGCAGACCCAGCCGGCCATGTTTCCCGTGTCGGCTCACGTGGCCTGCCAGGGCGTCGAGGGTGCCTACCAGCAGATTGCCGTCGACAAGCTCTTCCATCGCGCGCAGATCTCGTTCTACGACTCTTTCGAGGGGGTCTTTCGCGCTGTGGAGGACGGATGGGCGCAGTTTGGCGTGATCCCAGTCGAGAACTCTACGGCTGGTTCCGTCACGCATGTGTACGACCTCATGATGCAGCACGACTTCCACATCGTGCGCAGCTGCCGGCTCAAGATAGACCACAACCTCCTGGTCCCTCCCGGCGTGCGCCGCGAGGACGTGCGCATCGTCTATAGCCACCAGCAGGCCATCAGCCAGTGCGCGGGCTACATCGCGCGCATCCCCGACTGCCGCGTGCACGTGTGCGA
The DNA here is from genome assembly GCA_902766835.1 of uncultured Coriobacteriaceae bacterium. GTDB lineage: Bacteria > Actinomycetota > Coriobacteriia > Coriobacteriales > Atopobiaceae > UBA1367. Next base: position 7,078 of record CACXFC010000203.1, read on the forward strand.
GAACACGGCCATGGCAGCCGAGAAGGTTGCCCGCGAGGGGCGCCGTGACGCCGCGGCCATTGCATCCAGGGATTGCGCCACGCTCTACGGCCTGGATATCGCCGACTACAGCATCCAAGACCAGAGCAACAACTACACCCGCTTCGCCTGCATATCGAAGAACCTGACCATCTACCCGGGCGCCGACCGCGCATCGCTGATGGTGGTGACCTCACACGAGCCGGGCGCACTGTTCAAGGTCCTCGCGCGCTTCTATGCGCTTGACATCAACCTCCTCAAGCTCGAGAGCCGCCCCATCCCCAACCGCGACTTCGACTTCATGCTCTACTTCGACATCGAGTGCGCCGCCGCCTCCCCCGAGTTTGCCACCCTCATGGACTCGCTCTCCGACGTCTGCGAGGAATGCCGGTACCTGGGCAGCTACTCCGAGGTGATCTAATGGAAGCACGGCAGGGCACCCTGGGGCTCTTGGGCCGAAAGCTCGGCCACAGCTGGTCTCCGCAAATACACGCACGCCTTGGCTCGACCCCCTATGCGCTCATAGAGAAGGAGCCTGACGAGGTGCGCGACTATCTGCTTTCCGGCGACTGGAGCGGCCTCAACGTCACCATACCCTACAAGCGCATAGCCGCAGAGGTGGCCGACGTGCAAAGCCCGCGCGTGGAGCGGCTTGGGGTGGCAAACACGCTAGTGCGCACCAGCGAGGGCATCTTCGCCGAGAATACCGACGTACTGGGCTTTGGATGGATGCTGCAGCGCTTCTTCGAACGGCAGCTGGGCACGCCCGCCTCAAAGGCGCTGGATGGGGCCGAGGTGCTGGTGTTGGGCTCGGGTGGCGCCTGCCAGGCGGTACGCGCGGCGCTCGAGCAGGCGGCAGACTGCCGCGTTTGCGTCATCTCGCGGACGGGCGATGACACCTACGAGACCATCGTGGACAGACATGCGCACGCGCGCCTCATTGTGAACACGACGCCCGTGGGCATGTACCCCTCCTGCCCGCAAAGCCCGCTCGATGCCGCCACCCTGGCTGGGTTCGACAGCCTGTGCGGCGTTTTGGACGTCATCTACAACCCCGAGCGCACCGGTCTGGTCCTTTTGGCCGAAGAGCTGGGCATTCCTGCGGAGAGCGGTCTCGCCATGCTCGTCTCGCAGGCCTTCTATGCCAGCCAGCTCTTCCAGCAGAAGAAGCTCGATGAGGCGCTTGTCGAGCAGATCGAGACTGACCTGCGCAAGAGCCAGCGCAACATCATCCTCATTGGCATGCCGGGAGCCGGAAAGACCTCAACCGGAAGGGCCCTGGCGCGCCTTCTGCACCGCCCCTTCATCGACCTCGACGACGCCTTCGAGGTTGAGGTGGGCAGCAGTGCGGCCGCCTACATCACTGCCTACGGCGAGGAGACGTTCAGGGAGCAGGAGTCTGCCATCGCCGCGCGCTATGGAGCGCAGTCCGGCCTCGTCATTGCCAGTGGGGGCGGCATCGTCACGCGGCAGCGCAACTATCCGGCCATTCATCAGAATGCCTGCATCGTCTATGTGGACCGACCCCTTTACCAGCTCACCAGCGCAGGAAGGCCTCTGTCGCAATCCAGGGGCATTCGCCAGTTGGCCAAAGAGCGCCTGAGTTTGTACGAAAGCTGGGCAGATGAAGTCATATCCTGCACAGGCAGTGCCGCAGGTGACGCATTGCTTATTCGCGCAAAGCTTGGTCTATAGCCCCTCGCTTCAGTTCTGATTCGTTCGTGCCTAATATGTCAACCACCTGCCGCTCGGCTGCATACGCCGGGCGGCAGGCACCTGAATTTGCCGTAAGCTAGACGAGGAAAGACTGAGGTGTATGTTCGCGCGTTTGCCGAGCTGCGCACACGCAGATCGAGAGGCTAAGTATGTCGAATGATGATATAGCGCTCGCCGTGCTTGAATGCGTGGGCGGCTTTGGCAACGTTGCAGGAAACTCGCTCTGTGCAACGCGGTTGCGCATCTCGGTCAACGACACCACGAAGGTCAATCGCAACGCACTCCACTCGATCAAGGGTGTGCTTGGCGTGGCAGACAGGGGCGATCATGGCATAGAGGTCGTCTTTGGCCCCAACCTTGTCCGTGGCGTCTATGCGGCTTTCGATCACCTCACGGGTCCCGATACCAACGCCACCAGCGCCGAGAAGGGTGCGCCCAGCCGCAAGGCGGGCAACTTCCACGTCAACATCACGCCCGAGACACCTGGAAGGCCTCAGGTGCAGACGACCCTCGCGCATGCGTCGGTAACGCCCGCGCCGGTCATAGACGAAGACACCAACGCCCTGCTCGAGATGCTCGACCAAGAGGGCGAGCCCGCAAAGGAACCCGTCAAGGCACAGGGCAAGCGCCTTTTGGTCATCAACGGCCCCAACGTCAACATGCTTGGCGTGCAGGCAAGCGACCCCTTTGCCGAGGCCGACTTCTCCGAGCTTCTAGACCTTTGCCAGAAGACCGCCGCCGAGGTTGGGTTTGCGGAGTGCGAGTGCTACCAGTCCAATCACGAGGGCGACCTGATCGACCGCGTTCAGGACGCCTTCGAAATCTTCGATGCCATCGTGATCAACCCTGGTGCCTATGGGCTTACCTCCATCGCACTCTATGAGTCGCTGCGCATCGTAGGCATCCCCACCATTGAGGTGAGCGTTCTCGACATTGGCGGGCAAGAGGGGCTTCCCTCCACCTCATATGTGCGCAAGGCATGCCTTGATTACAAGAGCGGGATGGGCATTGACGGCTATCGCGCGGCCATCATCGACCTCGCAAAGCACTTGGGCCTGCAGGGCTAGCGGACAAGCTAGCCATTGCACATGGCAACTAAGGGACACGCCCTTATTGCCCCGCGGGGCAATAAGGGCGTGTCCCTTAGTTGCTAGGAATCTAAAACTTGATATGCCTGCCTATTCCGCAGCCTTGCGGTTGCACATCCAGACGGAGCCATCGCTTACCAGCACGTCCATAGGCACGTCATGGTCGTCGTGCGGCAGCGGGTTGCTGCTGATGCGCAAGGTCCGCACCAAGCCCACCTTGAGGCCGGGATAGTCGGCGAGGAAGTTGTCGTAATACCCTGCGCCGTAGCCGATGCGATATCCCTCGGCATCAAACACCAGGCCGGGGACGAGACATATGGAATCGGCAAGGTCAGCCTCGTCGACTATCGTGCACTTTGCCGGGTTGGGCTCAAGAACGCCGCGCGAGCCGGCACGCATGCCTTCAAGCGTGTCAATGAGGTAGAAGACGAGCTTGCCACGGTCGCACACGGGAACGGCCACGCGCTTCCCGTCCTTCCAGGCACGCTCGATGACTGCCGTCGTGTCCATCTCGTTGCGATAGGTAATGTAGGCAAGGATGAGCGGGGCTTTTTGATAGGCCTTCATTGCGGTAAAGTGAATGCGCACCTCGCGGTCTACGCGCTCGGCGTGCGCCGGAGCCAGCTGGGTCTCTACGGCCTGGTAAGCACTCCTCAGTGCGCTCTTGCTTGCGTCCTCACCGTATGTGCTTGCCATTGCAGCTCCAATCGTCGTTCTACCCAGTTTAGCGTATATGCGCTACCCGGGTAAACAGACAACTCTCTGAAGATTGTAAGGTCTTGCCGTATGACTCAAAGAAGACCCTGTGGCTCATCCGCATGCGAGGAAGTGCTTATAGCCGGTCTACCAGTGCAAATAACGAGAAAGCGCGTGCGCAACATCAATCTGCGCGTGCGCGATGACGGCACCATTGCCTTGAGTGCCCCGCCCCATACTCCCCTGTCCTATATCGAGACTATCGTGCGCGAGAGAAGCGACTGGATAGCCGCGGCGCGGCAGCGCGTGGCAACGCAGGAGTCTCGTCATGCCAAGACGTGCGAGAATGGCGCCATCGTGTGGGTCTGGGGTTTACCCTACCGCTGCCAGCTAGAGCCCGCAGCAGGTACGCGACGCACCTGCACCTTCGAGATGGCAGAGGGCACGCTCGTGTGTCACGTGCCCGAAGGGCGCCTCGGCACAGACGAACAGGCTGCCGCCCGCAGGACTTCCGACCTTTCCGCATGGCTGCGCGCCAAGCTGGCCGAGCGCGTGGAACAGCTGCGCCCAAGCTGCGAGCAGGCCGTGCAGGCGCGTTGTGCAGGCACCAGGATACGACAGATGAGCGGCAGATGGGGCAGCTGCAATACGGCAACGCACATGGTGACGCTCAACCTCAATCTGGTGCATCACGAGCCCGAGTGCCTGGAGTACGTACTGTGCCACGAGCTCTGCCACCTGCACGAGCCAAGCCACAACAAGCGCTTCCACGCACTCATGGACCAGTGCTATCCCAACTGGCGGAGCGTACGCAACCTGCTCAACAGCAGGTGCTAACCAAAATGGGGCAGGCACGTACATGCCTGCCCCACCCCATAGCCAAAAGGTGTCGTGCAAACGCTAGTAGACCATGCCCATGGCCTCGCGGACCTCTGCGAGAGTCTTCTCGGCAATCTCGTTGGCACGGCGGTTGCCGTCATGCAGAACGTCCTTGATGTAGTCGAGGTCACCCTCAAGCTCATGGCGACGCTCGCGGATGGGGGCAAAGTAGCCATTGACGGCCTCGGTGACCATCTTCTTCAGCTGACCCGCTCCCCCATTGCCAATCTCGGCGGCAAGCTCTATCGGGTCGCGGTCGAGGCAGATGCCAGCGGTGGTGAGCAGCGCCGACACACCAGGACGGTTGTCGGGGTCGAAGGTGATAAAGCGCTCGGAGTCGGTGCGCGACTTCTTGATGAGCTTGGCTGTCTCCTGCTCGGTCATGCTGATGGAGATGGCATTGCCGTAGCTCTTGCTCATCTTGCGGCCGTCCAGGCCGGGAATGAGCGGCGTCGAGGTGAGCAGGCCTGCCACGTCGGGGAACACCTTGCCATAGCGCTCGTTGAAGCGGCGCGCGATCTTGGCAGTGACCTCAATGTGAGGCAGCTGGTCGCGACCGACCGGCACGATGTTGCCCTTGCAGAACAGGATGTCGCAGGCCTGATGCACCGGGTAGGTGAGCAGAAGACCCGTGAGCGAATGGCCAGAGGCTTCCATCTCGGCCTTCACCGTGGGGTTGCGCTGCAGCTCGGCCTCGGACACGAGCGAGAGGAAGGGCAGCATGAGCTGATTCTCGGCAGGCACCGCCGAATGGGTGAAGATCATTGTCTTGGCAGGATCGATGCCGCAGGCCAGATAGTCCATCACCATGTTGTAGACATTGTCCTGAATGTGCTCGGTGGTATCGCGGTCGGTGATGACCTGATAGTCGGCAATGATGATGTTGGTCTTGATGCCCAAGTCCTGTAGGCGCACGCGCTCGACCAGCGTGCCGAAGTAGTGTCCAAGATGGAGCCTGCCTGTGGGACGGTCGCCCGTCAGCATCGTATATTTGCTCGCATTACCTGCGGCGATGTCATCCTGAATCTGATTCGAGCGGCGCAGTGCCGCCTCGTAGCTTCCCTCATTGGGCATGGGGGCTTCCTTTCGGTAGAACTTGTCACACAAGCATCTATAGTAGCGCAAATCGAACAAGCATTTGCGCACGTTGTCAGCCCAAAGCGTTACCTCACAAGCGATGGGACCCGCAATACTTCAGAGCGAGCCAATGGGAAGGCTTCCCCATGGTCCACCGCAGCCCCCTCGTAAGCACAGGCCGTGATTGGCCATAGGGAAGCCTTCCCATTGGCTCCCATTGGCTAAAGGGTATCGCCCCTTTGAAATCCCCCTCAGTACCCGTTACAAAAAGCGGGCGCCCAAGGGGCGCCCGCCTCATTGCGCTATGAGAGCAATGCACTTAGAGGGTCATGAACGCAATGGTCAGAACCACCATGCATGCAATGGACATGACCACGATGATCTTGGTGCAGAACTTGACCCAGGTGGAGTACTCGATGCGGGAGAGGGCCAGGCCGCCCATGATGGCGCCAGAGGTCGGGGTGATGAGGTTGACCACACCAGAGGCAGCGCAGAAGCACATGACCATGACCGACGGGTTGAAGCCGAGCTGCTGAGCCAAGGGCCCCATGATGGGCATGGAAACACCTGCCATGCCAGAAGTCGAGGGGATGAGGAACGACAGCAGGAAGTACAGCAGGAACGAGCCGATGGAGAACACGATGCCTGAGGTGCCAGCCAGAGCGTTAGACGCAGCAGAGAGCACGTACATGTCGAGGCCGGTGGAGGCCATGAGGACAGAGACGCCGCGTGCAAGGGCGATAACCATGACAACGGACATCATGTCGCCAGCGCCTGCCATGAACTCGTCGACGATCTCGTGCTCGCTCATGCCGCCCACGATGCCGATGATGATGCCAAGCAGCAGGAACCACGTGGTGGCCTCCTGGAAGTACCACCAGCCCAGAGGCACACCGGTCAGGAAGCTAGACCAGCTGTTGCCATCGGGATTGAAGCCAGGGTTGAACCAGTCGATGCCCAGGTCCTCCCAGGGGATGAAGGAGATGATCATAACCAGGAAGGCGAGGCCGAACAGAATGAGAACACCCTTCTGCTTGCTGGTGAGCTTGACGTCTCCTGCCTCAGCGGCAGCACCGTACTGAGCCTTGGCGTTCTCGGTCTCGGTTGCAGACATAAGAGTGCGGCTGGGGTCAGCCTTGACCCTCTTGGCATACTGCAGCACGAAGAAGACGGCGATGAGGTAAGTAACCACGAGCAGCACGAGGCCAAGGCCAATGAAGATGGTCTGATTGCCCTTGATGCCCACGCCGTCGAGGGCTGCGCCAGCTGCACCCACGGCAAAGGGGTTGACCGTGGAGCCCAGGCAGCCGACGCCGGCACCCAGAAGCACGATCATGGCACCAGTCAGCGAGTCAAAGCCGGCGGTCATCATGGTTGCGGAAAGCAGGGCGTAGAAGCCCACCGTCTCCTCGCACATGCCATAGGTGGTGCCACCAAGCGCGAAGATTGCCATGAGGATGGGGATCAGCTTGAGCTCGTTGCCACCCATCTTCTTGACGAGCACAGCGATGCCGTCTGCGATGGCGTTGGTCTTGTTCACGATGCCCAAAAAGCCACCGAGAACCATGACGAACAGGCACACGTCAATAGCATCCGCGAAGCCGCGCACGGGCGACATCAGGAAGTCGGAGAGCTTTGCCGCAACAACGGTGCCCTCTTCGCCATTGATGGTGTACTTGGCGCCGTTCAGGAAGATGGTGATGACGGCGACGACAGCCAGAAGGATGAGGATGATCGAGAAGCTGGTAAGCATCTCCCTCTTCTTCTTAGGCTTAGCGGTATCTGCCATGTCAGATACTCCTTTCAAACGCGTGGTTCCTTCGAACCTTGCGAAACCTTACCGAAACCTAATAGCGACACAAATCACAAAAGCTTCGTTCCTAGGGTACGTCCAATCAAGTCGAGACGCAAGAGTCAACTTGCTTATTTATCCAATAGTAGCTCGTTTGGTACCGTTTGGCGCCTTAGTTGTGCTTTGCGCAAGTATTCGCAGCAATGAATAATTCTGTTGTGTTAAATCCGCACGTTATGTACCATGGTTAACTCAGTGCGACTTCCAGATTTCCTTGTTCGGCACAGGTGGCTGAACGTGTAGCAAAGAATGTATTTTTACATGAGCATATACATTCTTATGCTTGTTCTATACCTCAATAACCAGATACATGAAACGAGGGGCCATCAAAGGCCCCTCGCCTATCACCTATGTATGCGGCGCCGTGTCTGCTAGTCAAACTTCTCATGCATATAGGAGCTGAGCGTTGCCAGGCCCTCCCTCAGGACAGCCTCTGGCGCGCAATAGCCCAGCCGAGCGCCACGGGGCAGGTCGAACCTGCTGCCCGGCACCAGCAGAACACCCGTGTCGTGAAGCAGGTCGAGACAGAACTGCTCGTCATCCTGCGGGATATCCAGGCGCATGTAGCTCACGCTCACGCCCTTCGGGGCAATCCAGCTGGCGCGCGGCTCGCCCTCCATCCACTCGTTCACGATGGCACGGTTGGTGCGAATGATGCTCAGGTTGCGCTCGATGACCTTGCTGCGGTTGCGCAGCACGTAGGTCGCAAGCGCGTCGTTGAACACACCGCTGCAGATCATGGTGTAGTCGCGCAGCACGCGCATGCGGTCGGCAAGCTCCTTGTTGCTCACCGTCCAGCCGCAACGGGCCGCAGGCACGCTGTAGTCCTTGCTCACGCTGTTGGTGCAGACTCCCTTGTCGTACAGATCGACGATGCTCGTGCACTTCTCGGGCTCCTCCAGCGGGAAGAACACCTCGTCGCACAGCACCCAGGCGCCTACGCTCTTGGCAATCTCCACGATCTCTTCCATGACGTCGGTCGTGATGACCGTGCCCAGAGGATTGCTCGCGTTGTTGACGCAGATCAGGCGCGTGTCAGGCCGCACGAGGCGTTTGAGCTCGTCGAGGCGCGGCTGCCAGCCGTCCTCCTCGTGGATGACCCAGTGGTCGACCTCGGCGCCCAGCGCCTCCGGCAGGTCATAGAGCGGCTGATACGTGGGGTATTCTGCGACCACGTGACATCCCGGCTCGACCAGCGCCATGATCGCGTTGAGGTTGGCGCCGGTGCCGCCATTCATCTGCAGCACGTTGTTGGGATCCACATGCTTGTAGAGCTTGGCAACCTCCTGCTTGAAGTCGTCTGAGCCCTCAATCCATCCGTAGTTCATCTTCTCGCGGTTGAGCTGCTCGTAGAAGGTGTCGCCGCCCTGGCCGTCAAGCTCAAGGATCTCGCCCATGGTCAGGCTTGCGATCGTGCTCTGGGCGATGTCAAGTCGTGCCTCGTGCTCATAGTCGTTGAGGAAGGCCTCGACCCCAATCGTCTTAATCTTCATCCTCTGCTCCCTTTACGAATGGAGCGCGGGACCATACTCGCGCTCCATAGTGGTCTCTTCCTCGGTATTGCTCTAGAACACGGGGATGATGCCGGCCATAGTCATGGGAATGCTGATGATGCCCAGCAGGCAGATGACGGCCGCGGCGATAAGCTCGCCCTTGGACATTCCGATGCCCTTGACACCGGCCTCCTTGCGCGCCTGCGCATAGAAGAAGAAGCCGGGAATGTAGCCAAGGCAGGCAAGAATCATGAAGGTCCAGCCCGAGAGGATGACCGTGACGATCTGGAAGGCCGCGGCGATCACACCGTACACCAGGTTCACGGTGTCACCAGTCTCCATGCCAAGCTTGATCTGGTAGCAGGCCGCAAGGGTCCAGCTGATGATGATGGTAACGGTGCACATGCTGATGGCGAAGGTGTAGGCATCCTCGGCAAAGGTAGCGATGATAAAGAAAACCTGCGTGCAGACGCCCACGATGATGAGGGCCATCTGCGGGGCGCCCTTTGCGTTCATCTTGTTCCAGCTGGCGGGCAGCAGGTGCTCGTTGCTCATGTCAGAGGACGTCTCGGCCGGCAGCATCGTGAACGACAGCCACGAGCCAAGTACGCTCACGATGATGGCGATGCTCAGGAAGGAGCCGCCCCAACCCGGAGCCAGATACTCGAAGACGGTCACGGTAGCGGGGCTTGGGGCTGCGATGAGCTCCTCGTAGGGCATGACGCCATAGGGAAGCACGCTGGCGCCGATGTAGAGGACCAGCAGCACCACAAGACCGATGATCGTGGCCTTGCCCACGTCGCTCTTGCGCTCGGCACGGGCGCTCATGACGCAGGCGCCCTCGATGCCGATGAACATCCACATCATGATGAGCAGGC
>CACXFC010000204.1 GCA_902766835.1 uncultured Coriobacteriaceae bacterium
AGCGCACACGGATGTGCCGCAAGAACCGACCCCGAGGCACGCGCATGTGCGGAAACCGACCCCGGGGCACACGGATGTGCGGAGAGACGCGGATGTCCCAGCACGCTGACCACCTTTAGCATCAGGATAATTTGCTGCAAACACCCTACCATGAACACCCTTCGCAGGAGCGGAGCAGGCCAGAGCCGCAGGCTGACGTCCCTCGTTTCACCACTCCCACCATTGCAGCTGCGTAAATGCTTGGGAAACCATGGCCTCCCACATCCTTACGTCACATTGATTGCGTACCCTAGATACGTGTAACCCACAAACGAGGAGAACTTCATGCGCGTCTCGCCCATTACCTGCTATCGCCCCGAGCCCAAGGAGGCAGCCACCTTTGCCGCCCTTCCCTACGACGTCTTCAACCGTGCCGAGGCCGCCGCATACGTGGCGGAGCACCCCGGCTCGTTTCTTGCCATAGACCGCCCCGAGACCGCCTTTGGGCCCGAACAGGACATGTACGCCCCCGAGGTCTACCAGAAGGCCGGCGAGCTCATTCGCCAGAAGGCCTACGACCGGACCCTGCTCAAGGACCAGACCCCCTGCTTCTACCTCTACCGCCTGGAGCAGGGCGACCGCAAGCAGATTGGCGTGGTGGCCGCCTGCTCCGTGGCGGAGTACGAGGAGGGAACCATCCGCCGGCACGAGAAGACCCGCCCCGAAAAGACTGCCGACCGCGTCAAGCACATCCGCGCAACAGGCGCGCAGACGGGGCCGGTGTTCCTCACCTACCGCGACAACATGGTGCTCGACATCATCATCAACGCCGCATGCACGGCAGACCCCATCTACGACTTCACCGACGAGCAGGGCGTGCACCAGACCATCTGGCGCGTCGCGCGTCCGGTTGCCGTGGAGTCGATCCAGGCCGGCTTTGACACCGTCCCCTGCGCCTACATCGCCGACGGGCACCACCGCGCCTCCGCCGCCGCACAGGTGGCCCATGACCTGCGCGCCGAGGCAGGCGAAGACGCGGGCGCGCTGCCCAGCGACGAGTTTCTGGCCGTGCTGTTCCCCGCAAGCCAGCTGAGCGTCCTGCCCTACAACCGCGTCATCTCCGACACGAACGGCCTCGACGAGGATGCGCTGCTCAAGGCCCTTGCCGATGCGGGCTTCTCCGTCGGTGCCCCCAGCGCGCAGGCAGTGGAGCCCACCTCCGCGCGCCACTTCGGCCTGTACGCCTTTGGCTCATGGCGCGAGCTGTGCTACGAGGGCGAGGCGCCGTCGAGCGAGCAGGACCCGGCCGGCGCGCTGGACGTCTCCATCCTGCAGGAGCGCGTCCTCTCCCCGATCCTGGGCATTGACGACCCGCGCACCAGCAAGCGCGTCACCTTCGTGGGCGGCATCGAGGGCACCGAGGGCCTCGAGCGGCGTGCCGGCAGCACGGGCATCGCATTCTCGCTCTTCCCCACCACCGTGGACGAGCTCATGCGCGTCTCCGACGCACACGAGCTCATGCCGCCCAAGTCCACCTGGTTCGAGCCCAAGCTGCGCAGCGGCCTGTTCATCCGCCGGGTATAGCGAACACCATCCATAGCTTGCTTGAGTTTCGGGCACGCCTCAGCACATGCATACGCATGCCGGGGCGTGCCCGAAACTCATAGCCCTACCAGCGCAAGGAGCATTGAAGCAATCGTCTATCGATGCTATGGTGATGAAATCCGACCACCATGAGCCTAAAAGACCGAACGGCAGCACCATGACAAACGACAGCCAGAAACGCAGCAGCAACAACAACAAGCGCAAGCCAACCAAACGCACCGACCCGCGCCGCCATGCCACCAGGGCGGACTCACACTATTCCAAGCTCACGCGCACCTCGACCCTTGGGAGCACGTCTATGGGGCGCAGTCGCGCCGGCGCATCCCAGGGAACCTCCCCGCAAGACTCCGGCTCTGTGGCCGAGGGCTTCGAGAGCCTCTCACGCGACGCGCAGCAGCGCGTCTATGGCAAGCGCGCGCCCCGGCGCAAGGGCACGGGCAACGGCGTGGCCCTGTTCTTCGCCCTTGCCGTCATCGCGGCGCTCATTGGGGGCGGCGTGCTGTTCTGGACGCACCGCTCCGTTTCCATCACCGTCAACGGGCAGGCGCAGAAGATTCGCATCGGCTCCACCCTCGACGACCTCTACCAGCAGGCAGGCGTTGCCACCAATCCCGGCAACTTCGTCACGGTGGGCGGCAACCTCATCGAGCCGGGCACCGGCTACCCCTATTCGGCAAGCGTGGACGACCAGCCTCTTTCGCGCGAGGACACCGAGGCCTACCGCGTGCGCGGCGGCGAGCGCGTTGACTTCTTCGACGGTGGCGACCGCCTCGAGGAGTACGACGTGGCGTACCGCGACGTCCAGCCGCGACTCGTCTTCACCGGCGACTGGGGCGCCGTCAGCTACATCAAGCAGTGGGGCAAGGTGGGTCGGCAGGAGATCCGCCACGGGAAGCAGTCGGGCGAGACCGCCGACGGCGACTGGGTCGAGGAACTGCGCGACTGCATCGTCGAGACGCGCAACGTGTCGCCGGCAAACGGCGAGAAGCTGGTGGCCATCACCTTCGACGATGGCCCGGCAGAAACCTACACCCAGGCCTACCTCGACATCCTTGCCCAATACGGCGCCAAGGCCACCTTCTTCAACCTCTCGTCGAACGAGCAGACCTACCCCGAGCTCGCTCGCGCGGTGGCCGAGTCGGGCAACCAGATCTGCAGCCACACCAACCAGCACCTGCAGCTGACCACGCTGGGGCCCGAGGACCTGCTTGCCGAGATCAGCAGCGCGCACGACACCATCCAGGAGCTCACGGGCGTCGACACCACCATCATCAGGCCGCCCTACGGAGACTTCAACCAGAGCTGCTGGCTCATGACGCAGGGAACCGTGAGTGCCTCGGTCATCTGGAACCAAGACACGCTCGACTGGCAGCAGCCCGGCGCCGAGAGCATCGTGAACGCCGCGCTCACCAACATCGGCCCTGGCTCCATCATCCTGATGCACGACGGAGGCGGCCCGCGCGACCAGGACTTCGAGGCGCTGCCCCTGCTCATCCAGGCGCTGCAGGCCGACGGGTACCGTCTGGTGACCATCAGCGAGCTTCTGGCCTCAGACCCCGAGATACCCGCAGAGATTGCCACGGGCTCGGCCAGAATGCCGGCCGACGCAGTCTGGCCAACCGAGATAGCCGAGGGGTAGCGCGCCCAAAGCCTTGCGCCCTGCCCCTAAATGGGAAGGCTTCCCTGCTCCTAAAGGTGAGTCAAGTGCAGTGGTATACGAGGGGCAATTAAGGGACACGCCCTTTTTGCCCAGCTGGGCAAAAAGGGCGTGTCCCTTAATTGCCC